>JAZRTN010000028.1:0-9449 GCA_045652045.1 Clostridia bacterium | reverse complement strand
TACTGTTACGATTTTGCCGTTTAAGTCGTTGTATTTTTTGTATAAATAACTTACATCTAGTTTTTTCATAATATATTCCTTTTAACACAATCATTTTAACACAAAGTTTTGTTTTGTAAAAGTGTTTATGGCAAGTGCATTAGTTTTTTTAAAAAAAATACAACTTGTTTAAATAGTTTTGTATTTAATTGCAAAATAAAAGAGTGTTTGATATAATAAAGACATGGAAAAGATAGAAAAAACAACTCACAAAAACTTTGTTAAATTATCAAAAAATTACATTGACAGCCCTAACCACAATGGTGGCTTTGCAGTTTTGAGAAATTATGATAGTAGAGTACTACTTTCTGCCCCACACGGCGTCGGACAAACAAGACTTGGTAAACCTAAGGAAGCTGAAATTGGCAGTGCAAGAATGGCTCTTATGTTGCACGAGTTAACACAGTCTAATCTTATTATTAAAACAAAAAACATCTTTGATGACGCTAACTTTGATATACGCAGCACTTATAAAGACGAAATTGTTTATATAATCAAGCAATATGGCATCAAATATCTTATCGATTTTCACGGCATACCAGCTGACAGCGAATGCGACATTAACCTTGGCGTTAACTTTGGCGAAAATATCAAAAACAATGAAGAGTTATACGACCAAATTATGCAAAAGCTTACTTCAAATGGCTTCAAGGTAAATGTTGACAATCCTTTCTGTGGAAGATATCCTTCTATTGCAGCTACTTTTGCTCAAAGTTATAATATTTGGACATTGCAATTAGAAATTAACTGTGGAATTACAAACGACCCAGAGCAAATTGATAAACTTAACACTCTTATAGCAACTTTAAAAGAATGTGTTGAATTGTGCGAAAAAGCAAAGTAATAATTTAAAATAAAAAACCTATTGGGTTATCCAATAGGTTTTATTTTTTATTCATTATCATCATCAAGGTCTAGTCTTAATTCGTAGATACAGTGCTCTACATCGCCGTTACTTACAAGTTCTCTTTCTTCGTCTGTTGTGATATAACGTATGCCTTTTAGACTTGCACCGATTTTTTCAAATAGCTTTCTCATACCCATGTCGTCTGTTCTTGCAGCATAATAGATAACTCTTTGTCTATGGTATCTTGCAATTTGTTTTAAAAGTTCAAAACATTGTTCCATCATTTTTGGAGTAACTGTTTCGTCAAACTCAAAAGATACACTGCCGTTATATTCTGTATAGATACTGTTGCCTACTCTATACTCTAATTTGCCAATTGGTTGTTTTGTGTCGTTTAACACATCAAAGATATATGTTGGAGAAATTTCTCTTTCCATATCTGGCATACGAGTTTCGTTAAGTCTAAGTATAACGTCTTTATTTTTTAGATAGTTAAATCCGATTACATTAAATGCAAAGTTTTCGTCAATATCAAAGAAGTGTTGTTTATTTTTGATTTCGTAATCGTATGGAAGCTCATCATCTGTATCCATAACCATAAGGTCGTATGGTATCAAAATTTTGTCACGGCAATAGTCTATTGCTTGGCTTGTAAGGTGGGCTGGTATTATACAGCATTTGCCACGGTATTTTTTCATTAACTCAATACCTTCGACAATGTTGTAGTGAGATTTTTCTTTTTTGCTGTTTGCCATATCCAAAACAAACACATCACTATTGTCTGCCATATAAATAACGTTATCAGTCATAACTGTATCGCCACTAAAACTAATTACTCTACCTGTTGGTTCTTTTATCATATAACCAAAGTTTGGAGTGTCGTAGTGGTCAAGTTCGATAGAAGTTATTTCTAAGTCTCTAAAATAGAAAGTCTTTCTTTCTTCTGCTTCGTAGAATACGCAATACTCGTCAAAATTGATTTTGTTATATTGTCTATCACCAAGACCAAGTCTACATAGTTGTTGTATTTTTTCTTTACCACCTGGTGGGCTTATGATAACTAGTTTTTGATCAGCATATTTACCTATTGCACATTTTTGCAAAATGTATGGTATATCAAAAAAGTGGTCTGAGTGGAAGTGTGTTATTAATATCAAGTCAATACGCTCAATTTTTTCGTGGTGAAGAAGTTTGTCATCACTTTTAAGTAATTGCTTGATGCTTCCAAAACCTGGGTCAACCATAATATTGTTGTTAAGTAGGTAGCTTGCACAGCCTCTTTTTGTCCATGCGCAACCAGAACCTAAAATAGTTAATTTCATAGTTTATTCCTTTTGTAAGTTGTTATTTTTTCATAATAAGCATATTTAGTATAATATAATTAAAAAAAACTTCAAAGTGATTTTTGCAGTAAATTAATTTATAAATTTTATTTGATGTGTTATTATTAAGGTATAAATAGTAAAAAACACACTTTTAACTATGCTTTTGGAGGAAAAATGTTAGCAATAGGTATAGATGTGGGCGCAACTAGCATAAAGCTAGGCCTTGTAGAGAAAAACAAAATTTTATATAAAGCTACCGTCGCTACTAAAAAGGGCAACAAAAATCTTGTAAATAGCCTTGTAAATTTAATAAACGAAACATTAAATAAAAACAACTTAAATACAACTCAAATACAAGGCATTGGCATTGGTATACCAGGTTCTGTTAGAGAAAGTGGTTATGTTAATTTTGCTACAAACCTAAAAGTAAAAAATTTAAATTTGGTTACAGAATTAAAACAACACTTTGACACAAATATTAAAGTGATAAATGATGCAAGCGCTGCATGTCTATGCGAATATGTTTATGGCAAATATAGTTGTGTAAAAAATATGGCATATATTACACTGGGCTCTGGCATAGGACTTGGGCTAATAATTAATGGCAAGCTATTTAGTGGACCTAATGGTGGCGACACAGAAATAGGCCATATTGTTGTAGACAAAAATGGTGAGAGATGTACTTGTGGTAACAAAGGTTGCTTGGAAACTTATGTATCAAAAAATGCTTTAATAAACAGTGTAAAAACTCTTAGCAAACAAACTCCACAGAGCAAGTTTTATAATATAGAAAATTTTGAAGTAAAAGATATTTTTGATAATTACCCTACTGACCCTGTTGCAAAACAAGCTGTCAGTCAATATTTAGAATATTTGTGTATTGGCATAAACAACATTTGTAACATCATAAGGCCAGAAGTAGTTGTTCTTGGTGGCGCTATTGCAAAGCAAGGTAAGGTATTAACTGCGCCTATAAAAAAATATCTAGATACTTACCTATATGGAAAATACCCAAAAGTAAAAGTAGCCACATCTACACACAAAAACGATAGTGGAATACTAGGCGCAGCAAGATTATAAAGCGAATAGAATTATTTGTTTTATTAAAAAACTATAATAAAAAAACACCTAATTTTTAGGTGTTTTATTTTTCTTATTGTTCGCCGTATTTGGTTGGAATTTTAAATTTTTTATTCATAACAAGCACAAATATTGATAAAGCAATTACTATAACAAAGAACACTACTAAGAAATATATTACAGCGTAGTTGTTAAGTTCAATCTTGGCTGTGGTTGTTTTTGTTTTTAAAACTTGGCCATCAAAGGTTGAAGTAATAACTAGATAATACTCACCTTTTGTTTCTTGAACAACTTTTGTTTTGTAAACTTTGCTTGTTGCCCCTTCGATTGGTTTACCATCTTTGTACCATTGATATGTTACTGTTGCGTTGGTGAATTTTTGAACATCTGCTTCTAGTACTAATTGGTTGCCTACGGTTAACTTTTTAGATTGTGGATTAACTTTGATTGTAACAGCTTGATTATAATATTTGTCAAAATTAATCTCATTGTTTAATGTAAGCATTGTTTGCTCAGTTTGTGTAGAGCAAGTTTGAATAACCAGTGTGTTAGTTTGTTTTAAACTATTTAAAACAAGTGGTAAAACGTATGTATCTACATTAAAGTTGGCTGGGTCAATTTCTAGGCTGTTACCGTTTAAAACGATTGAGCTAATTGTAAAATCAGCCTTAGGTGTTACTTCATAATTAATGTCACCACTTACAACAAACACATCTGCTTGTGTAGTAGTTGCACCATTGTCTACATAAGCATAGATAGTTTTTGTAGATAAGGCATTGGTTGTGGTTGCAACTACATACAAGCCTAATTCGTCTACACTTACAACTATACCAAACTCTGCACAAACGTTATTTACTTCGCCAACTTGATAACCTTGTGTTTGTGGAGTTACTTTATACACTTTGTAAGTTGTATTTTGCTTTGTGTTGTTTGGATAACCAAAACATAAAGTTAATTTATCACTAAACACTTGTTTTTTGTTTAGTTGAAGTTGCAAATTGTATATATTGATATCGCTTGTTTTATTGTCTAGCTGTTTGATTGCCTGTTTGATACCTGCATCATCAAGTTTGCATACGCCGTTATCAATTAATATCAAATTGTCTTGGTTTGCATCAACTGGACTAAAACCGTCATTGTAACCATTTTGCGATTTTAATACTATTGGGTTTGTTACAAAATAAGTATCTTCAAAAGTTTGTGCTTTTGCGATTGATTTTGGTGGACAATATACAACATAGTCAAAACTTTGTATTTTGTAACCAGAATACAATCCTATTAACCCTTCTACTTGGAAAGAATAAGTTGTTGCATTGTCTTTAAGAAGACTGCTTGGTGTAAATGTAAAGGCAACTTCGTTTGAACCGTTCCACTCTACATTTTCAATAGAGCTTCTTAAATGAGAGTCTTTATTACTAGAAAGTGTTACTGTAATATCTTCTTGCGTATAGTCCACATCTAATCTTAGTGGCTCATCATAGACTACTACTATCTCGTGTGATTCATCTTGTTTTAGATATTTGTTTGCGCTTGGAGTTATACTATTTATAAGTGGCAAAGATTCTTCTTTGTCTTTATAAACTGATTTTTCCATATCTGACATATAGATGAAATATTCTGTCTCGCTAAAATCTGTAAGCAAGCTATAATTATAAGCTTTATCCCCTGAATTATCTTGGTCAACAAAGTATATTTGGTCTAATGATTGAACATCTACATTGGTTACTGCAAACTGTATTGCATAATCGCCACCTACTATTTCAAAATAGTTTGTATGGTCTTTATTTAGGTCTGGGTTTTTAGCCATATACATATCAACTTTATACCAATCTGACCATACAAGGGCGTTAGATTCATTTTTTTCTAAATGTCTTACTGCAACATAAAGGTTTTGTGATGCAAGAGTTGAAATACCACCGTTATTGAAAGACACTTCAAACTTGCTATATCTTACTGGTGGAACATAACTTTCCCAACCAACTAGGCTTTCTACTTTAAATGATGAACTATATTCATAGTTTGTATTAGATAAAGTTGGAGCTACAAGCTGTTTTGTTAAAGAAAGTAAGCTTTTGTTTTCGATATGTGTTTTTGAAAAATCATTATTGCCTTTTAAAAAAGCATCTTGCGAAATTAATTTTTGGTCGTGGTCATCAAATGATGCATCTATTGCATACCATTTGTTATTAATTTTTACATAGTTGTATAAAGAATTGTATATAGTAAAATCGCTATTTATTACGCCACCTTTAACCAAAACATTTTCTATATTTAATTTGTCTAAGACAAGCTTGATTGTTTTTGCATAACCTTGTGGGTTTGATTTGTTTAAAACCATAGCGCTATATGCTGTATTTGCATAGTTTTTGTTTTCTCCTGACAACTCGTCGTCAAATGTAAGAGTTGTTTTTTGGATAAGCTCTGTATAAAGTCTTATAATTTTGCTATCTATACGGCTATATTGAGACAAAGTAGTTGCATATTCTTCAACAATAGTTTTTGTTTGGTCTATCATTTGCAAAACTTGGTCTTTTGAAGTATAACCAGTTGCAAAATAGTTAGCATATTTGCCACTGCTGATAATTGCTTTTAGTGTTGCTGGTTGAGTATTTAAGTCTTTTACAACATTAAAACTTAATTTATCAAAATCAATAAAGCTTGTTTGTGGATAGTCAAGCTCAAAAGCAAGTTTTGCTCTTAAAAAACTACCCATAAGTGAATTGTTGTGTGAAATTGAATAATCTTGCAAATATTCTTCTTGCAAACTAACTTGCATAACAGCACAACCACTCATAAGCTCGGTTGAGATATAATTTTGTTTTAGAGTGTCGTAAAAAAGTTTTTCTTGTGATGATAGACTTGAATAATACCAAGTATTACTTTGTTTACTGTCGGCATATACAGACGAAGCGTTAAGACAAAGTATACCTGCGATCAAACTAAACACAATCAACATAAAGACACTTATGTTTTTTATGTATTTAATCATTGTTTCTCCTAACAATTGATAATGTTTTTATATACTAATTTAATTATAATACTTATAATTTCAAAGTCAAATAATTAACAAACAAACCATACAAAAACTAAGTTTGTAGACAAAAAAAACCCGACAAGTTGTCGGGCTTTGTTTATTTAATTAACTATTGTGCAAAACCATCGTGCCTTGCTTTAAAGACTCTTTAACATCAATAACGTTTTGGTTAGAACTACCTTTCCAGTGAAGTTGTGAATCGTATAGATCTTTTACAAATCTACCATCAACTAACACATCTACATTTTTGATATATGGAAGTTCTTTTATGTCGTTCCATAAAAATCCAGTATATAACCAGATTGTTTTTGTTGGAAATTTTTGAGCGATTTCTTCAATTAATTTTCCAATTTCTTCACGGTTATCACACATTAGTGGGTCTCCACCACTAAATGTAATACCACTAACATAGTCTTTTTTTAGTTCGTCAAAAAGTTCTTTCTTTGTGTCTTCTGTAAACAATACGCCTTGGTTTTTGTCCCAAGTAAATTGGTTGTGACAACCTTCGCAGTGGTGAGAGCAACCTGCTACCCACAATACTACTCTTATGCCATCACCATTTATCATGTCATCTTTTGTAATGTTGTGATAATTCATAAAAAACCTTCCTTACATTGATACTCTGTCTCTAATTTCTGCAAGTTTGCCGTCATTCATAAAGCTTCTTCCGTTAACCTTAGAATAACCTAGATATCCACAAACTCTGTTTACTTCGGTAATATCTTGGCTGCCACATTTTGGACATGTTGTCATGTTAAGTTGTTCATAACCACAATGTTCGCAGTAGCATTTATCCATATTAACACCTTGATAGAAGCCCATTGCCATACCCCTACGGATAATAGATTTAAGCGCATCTACGTTGTAATCGATTGGATATTTTGTGTAAGTAATTTTGCCACCGTTAGACAATTCCCAGAAACGTTTTTCGTAATCTTGTTTTTGTATAGGGCTGATGCGTTCGCTTACGTGACAGTGGAAACTGTTTGTGAAGTATTCTTTATCAGAAACACCTTCGATTATGCCGTATTTTTCTTTAAATTGTTTAACTTGTAAAGAAATCAAACTTTCGGCAGGTGTCCCATAAATTGCATATAGAATATGGTCTTCCTCTTTGATACGGCTGATATATTTGTTTAAATATTCCATAACTTCAATAGCAAACTTACCGTCTTCAATAATAGATTTGCCATTGTGTAGTTTTTGAAGCTCGTTTAGTGCTGTGTAACCAAAGCTAAATGTTACGTAGTCAAGTAATGGAGCAATAGAATCTGTTGCTTTAAGGTTACCTTTGTACAAGCCACCTTCCATAAATGCAAGTGGGCTCTTTGCAGCTTTTAGTTTTGCTAAGAAGTCTCTTGTTCTTCTGTGAAGGTGTCTAATCATTTCTAGGTATTGAAGATATACTTCGTAGAAGTCTTTACCCTCAGTTTTTGCCTTCATATAAATCATTGGCAAGTTAAGTGTTATAGCACCACCATTAAAACGACCTACAAATACTGGAACGTCGTTTTCGTCAGCTGGTTTTTGGCCACCTCTTTCCCAGTATGGAGAAAGGAATGCACGACAGCCCATTGGAGAGATAACTTTGCCGTATTTTTTGTACATATCAGCAATATAGCCTTCGCCACTTAGGCTTAGGTAGTCAGGGTACTGAGCTCTTCTGCTACATTCAACAGCTGCATCAAATAAGTCTTCAAGTTCTTTACCTTCGCCGTGAACATTTTCGTCATATAAGAATACTAGTTTTGGGAATAGCACTGCTTTTCTGAATCCAGGAGCACCTTGTCCACCTGCTCTAACTTTTAACATAGCTTTTGTAGCCATTTTTTCAAACACGCCATTGCCTAGACCAAAAGTAAATGTTACAAATGGGTAGTCACCACGTGAAGAACCAACTGTATTAAGTTTGTACTCTAACGCTTGGAAACCTTGCTCAAAGTCTCTTTTTACTTTTTTGTAAGCATACTCTTCTGTTTTTTGTTGAAGGGCTTCTTCATCAAGGCTTTCTACACCTTCAATATCTGCAACAATGTTGTGATATTCTTCACAATATTTTTTGAAGCTCTTTTGTGCATATGGTGCTAAGATTTTGTCAATTTCTGGACAAGTCCAGCCACCATATTGTTGAGATGCACTTGCCATAATAACGTCACCAATAACGTTGAATGTGATTGCAAGTGTTGTAGGTTCGGTATATTTGATATTACCAAGTTCAAAACCACCAGCCAAAACTCTACCTAGGTCAAATAGGCAGCAGTTGTAAGTGTCTAGTCTTGCACTTCTGTCGTGAATATAGATGTAGCCTTCTTTCATAGCTTGTCTTTCGTCAGGCATTAAGAAAAACTTTTTGTAAAACTCACCGTTAAGTTCGTTCCAGCCCAAACATCTCTTAGTTGATACAAGCGTACTGTCAGTATTAGCATTGCTACGGTCACCAATAAAGTCGATTGCTTGGACTTTTTGATATACGTTATCCAAAATCTTAACAAAATCTTGACGATAGTTACGATAGTCTCTATAACTTTTTGCAACTCTTTCATCAACCTTTTCAAGAGCTTTTTCTACAACGTTGTGCATTGTAGGGATAGGTATCTCTTTAAGACCCATTGCATTGATTTGTTCGTTAACAAAAGATCTAATTTGGTTTAATTCCTCTTCATTAAAGGTAATTAGGGCTCTTGCAGCACTTTTACTGATTGCAGCAATAACTTTTTCTACATTATAAGCCTCTTTTGTTCCGTCTTTTTTGATAACTTTTACTGACTTATCTACTTTTACCATATATATTCCTCCTAAAACTCGCAAACACAATATATAGTGTTAAAAATATCACCTTTGTGCCTTACTTAACTATATATAGCATACGGCTTTTAAAAATACAACTTAAAAATTTAAAAAAATAAATAAAAAAACTATATAAAAACGCTTTACTTTTTTTTATTAGCATAAAGGGTGTCGTTTTTATGCAAAAAACAGGGGTTTTGTGCTCAAAACAGTAATTGTGGATAACTTTTTTTGTTAAAATTTTTATAAAATATTTTTAAAAAAAAGTTTTTTTGATTTTCAACCCATTGAAGCCTTTAATAAAAGCTACACTTAAAGGACCAAGTCGGATCGTAGC
>JAZRTN010000027.1:0-2441 GCA_045652045.1 Clostridia bacterium | reverse complement strand
GAATTAATAAACAATCTTGACTCTTTAGATAAGTTTAACCCTAGCAACATAAAAGAATTTAGACACATTGGTCTATACATCTTCGGTAGTACAGACTGCGAGAAATGGGGCTTTGTAGGTGGTGTAGAAAGAAGTGGTAAGAATATGCGAGATATACTTACAAAGATAGAGAGAATGTCAGTTAAATACATCAAACTTGTATTCGTTGGAAACATTAGTGATAAATCTCATATAGATTCAATAGAGATGCAAGCATCTAAAAAGTATAACAATAAAATAAGATAAAATGAGGGTACATTTATTAATCGTGATGGGCGTACTAGCAATTCTAGGCTCATTACTCGAAGCAAAAACTTGTAATGCACTTACAGCTGACTTTGGTGCCAGTGCTATTCTATCAATTGTCGCAGCTGCTATTGCTGCTGCTACTGCTATTGGTACAGGTACTGCATCTGCAGTACAAGCAGATAAAGCAGAACTTAAAGCAGATACTCAGAAAGCAAAGAATGACTCTTGGTTTAATAAAGAGTACTATCAAGACTCTTTAAACAAAAAGGAAAACCAAGAAATGCTAAGCGAACTGAGCAAAGTATTTGGTAATGATACTAAAACACAAGGTGCGACATCAAACATCTTGGGTATCTCCCCAGATACTGCAAGGCAAATGAATCTTCAAGGCAATGAAGCATATTCTTCTGCAGTTGGTAATATCAAATCAAACGAAGATAAATTTAAAGGCTCTCTACTTGATAATTACAACCAAAAAGATATGGACTACAATAATGCTAAGATGGCTGCCCAACAACAAAAGGCAAATGCTTTAGCAGGTATCTTCACAGGTGTTGCTTCTACAGTAGGAGAAGTTGCAAGTGTAGGTAGTAGTTCTTCAAACACAACGAGTTCAACAACAAATAATACGTCAAACGAAATAAAACAAGGTTAATACTATGGATTGGATGAGTGGTGCAGGCAGTTTAATTAGTGCTATCGGTGGTTTAGCATCTGCTGGTATGAGTGCTGCACAAGCAAATAAACAAGATGTTCTGTTAAGACAACAGAAAGCAAAAAATGACTCTTGGTTTAACAAAGAGTACTATCAAAATGCTTTAGATAGAAGTGAGAATGCACATCTAATTAAAGAGTTGAGTGATAATGCTAAACAAAGAACAAAGGAATCTAGAGCAAGAGCAGCCGTTTTAGGTTCTACTCCTGAGATTGCATTAGCAGAACAACAAAACATCAATGATATGTATGCTAAAACTGCAGGCGAGATTGCAAGAGGTGAATCTATGAGAAAGGCTAGTGCGTATGATAAGTACAATCAGACTGACTCATTATACACAGAGAAAGAAATGCAAAGATATAAAGACAAGGCAGAAGCATTAGGTAAGGCTGCCGACAATTCTTTAACTGCAATTGGCGAGCTATTAAAAATTGGCGATGTAGCAGGAGCATTCCGTGATACACTAGGTAAGAAAGTAGGAGGATAACAATTAAAATCTAAGATATATGGCACTTATAGACGACCCAAAGAAAAAACTTCAAGAGGAAGAAGAAAAAAAAGTAGAGCAAACTACTGAAAATGTTGCTCCTGTAGATACTAACGATGATAAAGTAGAAGAAACTGCCACCGTTAAAAAAGAACCTATTGCACCAATAGAACCAACCAATAAGATTCTAACAACTAATGCACCTCACGAGAAGGTAGAGATTCAAGGAGTTAAAGTTGTAGAGCCTAAATGGAATAGAGAACCTATTGTTCCTAAAAGAAATAACGTACAAAAGGAAATCAATAGACATATTGAGGATAGAAAAGAAGCGAACGAGGTTGTAAACGAAGATAGGTCTGCTAATGCTTTAAGAGATTATGGTAGATACTTCCGTAATAACTCTTATGGACACACCTTTGACCAAGAGCAACTACAAACTAGTATGCAACCCGAAGATATTCGTGCCTTCCAAAAGAAGCACGGCATACCAGTTACAGGTTGGGTAGGCAGAAGAACATATCTAAAACTAAAAGAAGAATGGGAAAAGGTTAACAACACTGAGGAAGTAAAAGAAAAAGAAGCAGACGAGGCAGAAAAAGCAATTGCTAGCGACCCAACATTAAGTCCTGCAGAGCAAGATATGTTAAGAAAAGACTTTGCTAAAAATGCAGAGGTTCGTGCTTGGGCGAAAAAGTATTCTTCTGAGATCCCAAAGGATTTCACAGACGAGTCGGTAAAAGAACTTCAAGCCATTCTTAATAAGTACGGCTACAAAACAAAAAACGACGACATCTTTGGCGAGCAAACAATGTGGCATTTTGTGCAAGCATTAGAAACTAAAGACCCTGAACTTGCTGCAACACTAAAACAAGCAGGCATCACTCTTGGGGAAGATGGCACGGTTTCAGTTCAAAGACCATACGACCACATTAAAGTCGGATCGTAGCCATG
>JAZRTN010000026.1:0-7947 GCA_045652045.1 Clostridia bacterium | reverse complement strand
AAGCTTTTGCCGATAGTATGGTAAAGGCTTTTGTTCCGTTGATTATTTTAAAAAACACAAATAATATGTTGCTTGTTATGTTGTATCTAAACAGCTACTATTTACTGTGTGGTGTGCTTAATATTGTTTTAAAAAAGTTCTTACAAAAATACGGTGTTGTAGCTATGGCTCTGCACGTTGTACCAATAATTGCTTTGCAGTTTATTTTGTCGGCAGTTAACTTGGTTTGGTGGTGGTGTTTGATAGTTGCATTGCTTGGGGCTTTTGCACAGGTGTTGTATTCTGTGCCACTCAACTTATTATTTGCGTTTACAGATAGAGAAGTTAATGTTGCTAAGTTTCAAATACCAACCAACATAGGCAAACTTATATTTATTTTACTTAGTGGCTATGTGCTTGGTTCTGCTCTAAAAAACTCTGTGCTTATTTTGTCAATTGTGGGAGCAGTGCTATATATAGCATCAGTTGTTCCAATATTGTATGGATATAACTTGTTAAAACAAGCTTATGAGAGATTTTCGCATAAACCAAAACAAATAGACAAAAAGACTTATCACATATACAATTTATTTCACGCAACTTTTTCTATATTCCAATCAGTTTTAGATGTGATAGTTCCAATATATCTCTATATAAATAATTTAACTTTTGAAGCAGTTGCTATTGTTATGGCGCTGATTGAATTATGTAAGATTGGAGCAAACTTGCTTGCAAAATTATTGGTTAGCAAAAACAAGAGTTTTGTTAGTTGTCTTATAAGTTCGATTTGCTTTGTAGTAGGCTGTGTTGTTATTTTAGTTGTAAAAAATGCCGTTGTGTTGTATATTTGTAGTTGTTTAATAGCAGTAAGTTTTCCACTACTATTTGTTCCAATGTTTTCAACATTTTGTAAAAAAATTACTTTTGACAATTACCAGTTTGATGGTATGAGTTATAGAGATGTGTATATACTTCCTGCAAAGTGTGTTATGTTTTTGCCATACTTTGCTTGGAACAATCTGATAGGACAATTCATAGTTGGTATGATTTCGTGCGTGACTATGTGTGGTTGTTGTTACAAAATTTCAAAGGAGAAAAATTATGAATGATTGTGTATTTTGCAAAATAATTAAAGGGGAGCTTCCTTCTTACAAAATTTATGAAGATGAGTATGCCTATGCTTTTCTAGATAGGTCACAAGACATATATGGTCACACCCTTGTTATACCAAAAAAACATTTTGTAAATGTTTTAGATTGTGATGAAGATTATCTTGCTCACGTTATGAACGCCGTTAAAGTTGTTTCTAATCATTATGTTAACAATTGTGGCTTTGGTGGAGTAAATGTATTAAACGCTAGTGGCAAAGCTGCTGAACAAAGCGTGTTCCATTTGCATTTTCACATTTTGCCAAGAAAACAAGATGATGGTTTTAATACCTTCCCAAGACTTCCAGGCGAACAAACAACTTTGCAAGAACAAATGGAATTTTTACAAATCAAATAGTTTTTGACAAAAAACAAATAAATCAATTTTTATATTACAAAAAACTACAAAGAACTCACTTTGTAGTTTTTTTTATAAAAAAAGAGTTGTTATATAATAGTTTTGTAAATTAAAAGAAGGTGTGATATGGAACAAGCTATTGTGACAAAACAAATGATAAAACCTAACATCGCAAAACTAATAGTCCAATATTCTGTTATTTTTGTTTTAATGTATTTATTGTGTATAGCAAAAGTGGCAGAAGGATTATTCCCATTTAAAATAGGTTTGTTTTTGGGGTTAAGTTTTGTAACAAACAACTATCTTGCTGTGTCAGTCGTTTATTTTGTTGCAAGTGTGCTTGGTGGATTTAACTTGCAAAACCTTATTTCAAGTGCTGTTGCAAGTTCGTTAGTTATATTGCTTGCACTTATGCATCACAAATTAAAGGTAAAAGCAACTATTCCTGTTGTTTTGTTTTATGTAATATTAGTAAGCGTTGTCGATATATACTTTATGTTAGCCAACTACAACTATGTTTCACTTATTATTTCGCTTGCCCTTAATATGGTTTTTACTGTGGCGTGTTTTTGTTTTTTAAAAGCCTGGTTAAAAAGAAGTTTTTGTCTAAATCTTAATATTGATGAGTTGGTGTGTGGGGCATTAATTATTGTAGGGGTGTTTTGTGGTATAAGCAATATTAAATTGTTTAATATAGATTTTGTTAGATTGTTAGCAATGGCAACCTTGCTTGTTACAGCACAAATATTTCCAACATACTCTTCGTCGATTATGGGGTGTTTAGTAGGGCTGGGCTGTGCGCTTGGTGGTGGAAGTATTAATTATATTGCACTGTTTTGTTTAATGGGTGTAGTATGTTCTGTATTCAAAAACAACATAAAAATTTTTATGTGTATAGCATGTTTGTTTATAGATATATTGTTTGGCTGGTATTTTGAAGCGTTTTTGGGGTATGGTCTCGAAAATATCATAGTAGATATTGTGGCCAGTTGTATTTTTTTGATTGTCCCTAACAAACTTTTTGTTTTGGCAAAAACAACTTTGTTTAACATAAATTACAACTTTTCTTACAAAAATTTAATTAATCAAGACAAGTTTTTGACAAGTAGAAGATTGTTGCAACTATCAGACGTGTTTTTTGAAATGGATAAGTCTTTTAGGAAATTAGTAAAAGGCAACTTAGAGCCTAGCGAAGCAAAGAGAATGCTTGTATCTGAACTTATAAGCTGCACGTGTGATAATTGTCCAAATAAAAATAAATGTCTAAGGTCATACGGCAGACAAATGCAAGACACCTTTGAAGAACTTGTAGACATTGGTTTTGAAAAAAGCAGGATAACGCTTTTAGACATACCATCACTACTTACAACAAAATGTAATAAAGTAAACGATATAGTAAACTCTACAAATGGTCTACTTGTAGATTACAAAAAATATAGTTCAGTAATAACCAACCTAGATAGTAGTAGGGGGCTAATTGCAGAACAATTAAACGGCGTATCAAAAATACTTAAAAACTTATCTGTCGAAGTTAATGATAACATAAGTTTTGATAGTGAGTTAGAAAAAAGAATTAGCGAAGAATTGTCTTATAAAGAAATACTTGCCAACGAAGTTTGTGTGTATCAAAAAAATAAAGACATTTGCAAAGTGTCAGTTGTTGTTAAAAACAGTGATGTAGACAACCCAAAATTATCAAATGTTATAAGTCGCGTATGCAAGACTGGTATGGAACTGGATTCTGTTGTGCCAACGCAAAATACTGGGCTTACTGTTATGAATTTTAAAACAGCTCCCAAGTATAATGTGATGTTTGGTTTGTCTAATATGGCAAAAGTCCAAGGTGAGATAAGTGGGGATACTCACTCTATTGTTGATTTGGGTGACGATAAGTATCTACTTGCATTGTGTGACGGTATGGGCAACGGTGATAAAGCAAACAAAGCATCAACCCTTGCAATAGGACTTATAGAAAACTTTTACAAAGCAGGCTTTGATAACGAAACAATACTGTCTAGTGTTAACAAATTGCTCAACCTTGGTCGAGACGACGTGTTTTCAGCCCTTGATTTGTGTGTAATTGACTTAAAAAGTAGTATTATAGACTTCATTAAGGTCGGAGCAACCTTCGGTTTTATCAAGCATTTAAACACTACAACGGTTATAGAAAGTGGCGCCCTACCTATGGGTATTCTACAACAAATAACTCCTAAGATTGTCAAAACAGCAATTGACGTAAATGATATGGTTGTGCTAGTTAGTGATGGTGTTGTTGATTCGTTTGAAAACGAAAACGAACTTAAAGATTTTATTAACAATATTCAAAATGCCAATCCACAAGGAGTGTCTGATGAAATTTTACAAAAAGCAATCTCAAACAATCTTGGAGTGCCCAAAGATGATATGACTGTTTTGGTTGCAAGAATTTTTTGTAAAGAAAAATAATTATCTGTTTGCCATAAGAAAACTTTTTTCTTATGGTTTTTTTTGTTGTATGCAAAATGTTTAATGTAAAATTATCAAAAAACCTTAATTTTATATATCAAAACCTTAAAAAAATTTACACAGGGTATTGAAAAAATAGATTTAATAATATATACTATATAGTAGAAAAGTTTTAGGAGATACAAATGGACAGAGTTTTACAAACTATCACAAGAAACAATCTAATCAAACGTGGCGACATTATTGGTATAGGTGTTAGTGGTGGAATAGATTCTATGGCACTATTACACTTTCTAAATGAAAATAGAGAAAAGCTTGATATCGAAATAGTCGCAATTACAGTAGACCACAACCTAAGACCTACATCAAGTAGCGACTGTCAATTTGTAATTGATTATTGTAGAGCAAATCATATCCGTTGTCACAAGTTCTCTGTTGAAGCTGGAAAAACAGCCAAAGAAAAAAATATCGGCATAGAACAAGCCGCAAGAGAAGTAAGATATGGTGTGTTTGAAGCATTAATCAAAAAAGGTATCGTTGACAAAATTGCACTAGCTCATCACCAAGGTGACCAGGCCGAAACAATATTGTTACATCTTTTAAGAGGTGCTGGCTTGTCAGGTGCTAGTGGTATGGAATATATAAGAGATAATATCTATATTAGACCAATGCTAGACATCTCAAAAGAAGATGTTTCAAAATATGCTTATTCTAATGGTATAGAACATGTCGAAGACGAAACAAACCAAGACTCAACTTATAGTAGAAACTTTATTCGTAACAAGATTATGCCTTTACTTCGTAAAAAATTCCCAGCAGTTGACCAAAACCTAGTTAACTTTGGCAAAGCTTGTAAAGAAGACGATAATTATATTTTAAGCCATACAAGCTTTGATGCAATAATGAACGAAGAAAATACTGTAAAAATACCTTTAACATATTTTATATATGCACCAAGCGTTACTAACCGTATGATTATAAAAGCTCTTGCTAGCCTAAATGTATTAACAGATATCGAACGAAAACATATCAACTTAATTAAAGATTTAGCAAACGCAGAAAACGGCAAAAAAATCGACCTTCCACACAACGTAACAGCAGTTAAAGAGTATGAGTACATTACTTTGCATCACAAAGTGAAAAAGACAATTTCAGAAACATATCCAATCAAGACTGGTGACGTTGACTTTGCAGGTATGCATCAATTTACAGTTAAACGTACCAAAAACTTTGGTTTAAAACCGGGCGTTATGCTTATGGATACAAAAAAGATTCCTTCAAATGCAATTTGGCGTGTTAGACAAAAAGGTGATATGTTTGAAAAGTTTGGCGGCGGCACAAAACCATTACGCTCATACCTAATCGACCAAAAAGTCCCAGCAAGACTAAGAGATACTCTTCCAGTACTTGCAAGCGGCAACGAAATCTTATGTATTTTGGGTGTAGAGATTAGTGAAAAAGTCAAAATTGACACTAATACAAAGATGGCATATGCAATATCTTTTAAAAAATCTAAATAATTTTTAAAGACAGGTGCTTAACCTGTCTTTTTTGTTTATAGAGTGTTTATATGTTTTTTAATTGCTATTTTTTTGGTTATTAATTATACTAAGAGCAGTTTTAGAGGATTATATGAGTACAAATTTTAAAACATTTGCTTCCAAAGTTTTTAATTGGTTTAAAGCCAACTTCATATTTACAATAGCAGTTATTATTGCTATTGTTTCTTGTTTTATAATTCCACCAAGCAAAGCTTATGGCGCGTATTTTGAAGGTTCTGGTGAAACTTTAACTTGTATTTTTAGCATATTAATAATTGTTGCTGGGTTAGAAAATATTGACTTTTTCCATAAAGTAGCAAGATTTATTGTTAAAAAATTTAAAACAGTGCGCTCAATTATATTAACATTAATTTTTATTACATATATTTCTGCTCTTGTTAATGCAAATGATATGGCCCTACTTACTTTCTTGCCCCTATCTTTTCTTGTATTAAAATATACAGGCAACACAAAATATCTTGCATTTACTTTTGTTATGCAAAATATCGCTTCTAACCTAGGTGGTATGCTATCTCCAATAGGCAACCCACAAAACATATACTTATTTTCTTATTATAATATAGGTTTATTAGAGTTTTTTAAACTAATGGCAATACCAACACTTTGTGCACTTATTATGATAGTTGTAGTTTGCTTGTTTATTAAGCCTATTAAAGTAGAGTATAGTGATGAGTATGACCACAAATTGCATTTGCCTAAACTTATTGTTTATGCTGTGCTATTTGTTTTGACTTTTTTGGTTGTGTGCAATGTTATTCCTTGGTATATAGTTTTGCCAATAGTGGTTGTCGCGATGGCTGTGTGTGATTGGAAAACATTTTTAAAAGTTGACTACACAATTCCGCTTACATTTGTTGCTTTCTTTATTTTTAGTGGCAATATGGCAAGAATCCCAAGCATAGCAAAACTTATGCGCAACTTTGCCGACACACAAACTTTCTTGTGTGCATACCTTAGCTGTCAGCTTATCAGCAACGTTCCTACATCAATACTTTTATCTAAATTTACAGGTAATTATCCAGCGCTATTAGTATCTGTTAACGTAGCTAGCTTAGGTATAATTTTCTCTTCGCTATCTGGCGTTATTGCACTTAAATGTTTCTTAAAATATCGCCCAAAAGAAGATAAACATGGCGCTTGGTATTATATAGGTTTAGACTTGCTTATTAACTTAGCAATGCTTGTAATACTGTACCCAGTAAGTTATTTTTCACTTATGCTGTGGTAAACAATAGAGATAGAACAACCTTCTATCTCTTTTTTTATTGGTGTTTTTATTTTGATACAAAATTTTTGTGTGATATAATTTTAGTATGAAAATAAAAATTACTAAAAAACTTTTTAATTTAGCCCAAATATTTGGCCAAGAGAACCCACTTTTTATAGTGGGTGGCTATGTGCGCAATCAACTACTTAAAACAGCCGATTCTGATATTGACCTTGCGTGTAATTTAAAACTTGATCAGGTGGCAGAACTTTTAAAGAATACCAAATATAATTTAGAAATAAAAAACTTAAAACTTGGCACGGCACTAATTAGCCGCGGTAAAGAAAGTTATGAGTATAGTACTTTTAGAAATGAGTTTTATAAAGGCGAAGGCGAACATTCTCCTGATGTAATAAGTTTTGATGCAAGCATTGTTGAAGATGCTAAGCGTAGAGATTTTACTATCAACTCACTTTACTACAATATTCTTTCAGATGAGATATGCGACTTTTATGGTGGGCTCGAAGATTTATCAACTCGCCATATACGTACAGTCGAAGATGCTGAGTTTGTTATGCAAAACGACGGTGTTAGAATATTAAGAATGGTAAGGCTTGCCTGTGAACTAAACTTTTTTATTGACAAAGACACACTAGATGCTGCAAAAAATCATATAACAAATCTGCAAAGCATTAGCCAAGATAGACTAAGACACGAAGTGTTAAAAATTATTTTTTCAGACTTAAATTATCACAAAACAACAAAAAAAGTTAGAGAATTTAGTCAAAATTTAGCTTTTAACGGCATTAAACTGTTAGACAAGCTAAATGCCTGGGGTTATTTAGTTAAGAAAAACGCCGACTTAATATCGAACTTACAGGGTGTAGGGTCACACTTAACTAGTTTTGCAAAAGCAAAGTGTGAAGATTTGCTTGTAAGTTTTTGTTTTGATAGTTTACGCTATCTTAACCAGTGTAAGCATAACATTACCCCTAGCGAGTTTTGTTCTAATTTTCTTGGAGTAGGTGGTCTTAATTTTAAAAAATCCGAGTACGAAAACATATTAAACGTACTAAACAATTTAACTAGTGCGTTAGAACTTGATTATTTTGATGAACAAAAAGTAAAATTGTTTTGTGTTAAAACACTGAAAACTTCAACTTGTACAGAATTAAGATTGCTACAACATGTTAGCAAATCAAAATACAAAGTTTTGTTTAATATGACAAAAAGTTGTAAGGGATTACC
>JAZRTN010000025.1:0-5388 GCA_045652045.1 Clostridia bacterium | reverse complement strand
CCTTTAGCACTAGCACCAAGTATAAACTCTTGAAGAGTAAGAAGTCTATTCATTAGTTTTTGTTGGTCTATCATATCACTAATGAATGGATGTACTTCTCCGTCTATAAGTGGGTATGCAATAAAGGCAAATGGGTGGTCTTTGTGTTCAAATGGAGTTTCCATTTCTGCTAGTACATCACCAAAAGGAGTAAGGTAACGTACATACCAAAATGTGTCCCAAATCCATTCTGTTTCTATGGTGTACTTACTTAACTCTTCGTTAGCAACAACACCCATAGAGATATAATATGCTACACGTCTTCTATTTTCTTCTTCAATATGACGTAAATCCTTTGGTTCAATAAGGTAGTGTTCACCATTTGCTCTATCGTGGCAGTAGATTCTTTCTTTACTTTCCAACTCCCAAGCCTCAATAACACGTACCTTGTCAGATTCATTCGGTCTAAAGAAGTCTAGTTCGCTTTTATTTCTGCCGTCTAACGCATCGTATGAAGTGCTATACGCATCGTTATATCTAACATCATATAGAGAAGCAATACGCTGTGCATCTTTTTTATTCTTGGCAAATGAATTAATAACCTCAGATAATTTAAGATCCGAGATACAACCAATGCAAGTTATATCTTCTCCTCTAGGGTCTTCTATATCACCATTGAAGAATAGACTATATGGGTTTATATTCTTAACGTGAACTTCTTTTCTTACTCTTAGTTTATCCCAATTGTAAGAAACTATCTGGCAAGCAATACCTTTAATCAAAAAAGACTCAAATGCTCTTGCATCTAGTTCGTGAAGAGAGTTTATTTGGTGTGTATATTGCAATGCAATAGAAAGCATTTCGCCTAATTTTTGTTCGTCTCTATCACGAGAAATAGCCTGAGGTTCTACTTTATTCTCACGGAATGCACCGACAACTGTTTTAACAAGTTGTCTTAACATATTGTTAATTAGAGGTGCTTTGCCTTGACGGATGATATTTTCTTCTTCTGAAATATATCTTCCATTTACTCTTACCTTGTCTTCCCATTGTTTGCCAAATGTAAAGTTCTTATTACGCACTGCATTTTTTCTAAATGTGCGTAAGTTATCCCACATCTGAGCATAACGTTGAAGACGAGCAATATCTTCTTTCTTCTTCTCGTTATACAGATACGATTTAGGAGAGTTCTTCTCAACCTCTACATTCTTCCTAAATCTATTTTGTAATAATAACTCTCTCTCTGTCATTAGTATTGATTGCTTTTAATTAAGATATTTAGTTCTTCTTCTAGTTGCTCACGCATATTAAGGTTAAGTACCTTACACACATCAATAGCAGTTTGTAAGACAAAGTAGTCGGCTAGAGTATCTTGTATATTTGTGTCGTCAAATCTTGCTACATAATTTCTATATGGCATATCTGAACTTATATCTTCCATTACCACAGAAGAAGAATTAGATGCAAGCCATTTGTGCCCTTCTATAACATCAATCATACAAACAGGTCTTGTTGGTTTACCCATAGTATGCACATTACCCTCGTATACGGCATCTGGGTGTTCTGATGATATTGCCTTTGAAACAACCCTGCTCCAATCGCTAAATTTAATTGAGTGTATCTTCAAGAAATCTAAAGGGAGTTTTATTGAGATAGTTTGTAAACTACCTTGCTTTTCAACCTTTTTTACCTCGTTTGCTTTGATTTCTATCTCTTTAGGCTTTATTAAATGCAGTGGGAGTATTGACAATATTGTATTACAAGATTCGTTAAGACACTCACTGATGTAACTTATAATAGGCTTAATCTCCTTGTTGATATTCTCAGTTAGTTCACTATCTTCTTGGATAGCAATAAGTGGAGCCTCATATCCATAAGGACTGAGTTCCTCTATCTTTGCTTTTACTCTATGTATAAGTTCTTCACGTGTCATATTACTTCAAATTAGGGAAGCATACATTGTGTTCTCTTCCGACTTTAATTATCTTTTCGATTGTATTGATTTCTGAATAATTGTTTATTCCATATTCAGTACTTAAGTATCTAGCTGCCTTTTGTTTAGTATTCGCTTCTAGAATTTGTTTCATACCAGAAGTATTATCTTCTGCTACCTCTACTACTTCTTCTTTTGTTTGCTCTTGTTTAGTAGGTGTAGTGCTAGTCTTAGCAGTGGTGTCATTTGACTTTTGGTCTCCATAGATTTTTTTGATTGTAATAAAGCCATTCTTAAACTCTGGCATAGACTCAATTGCGTTTTGGATTTCTTCGTCTGTAGTAGAGTATGTTCCATTTAGTCCTCTAACTTCATTAGAACCACCCCTAAAAGTTATTCGGATTTTCTTTTCGCCTACATTGATGTATGTGGCATAGAAGAATGATTTTGTAGTGTATATTTTCTTTACCATAATGTGAGATTAAAAAGAGGTTGGGCAGATAAACTCCACCCAACCCAAGTGCTAAACTATTATTTAAATGACACAATAGCGTGGCAAGCGTGGTTCTTAACTGCGATACCAGAGATTTTGGTAGTAACAGAAACGTCACCATCAAAAATACCTGCTTTCTTAAGGTCAAGAGCCTCTTTAGAAGTAGGACGAAGAGTGTACTCGTCAATGAATGTTGGGTCTAATACAATTAACTTGTCTTCAAAACCATTTTCATCTAGTGCATCGTGTTGCATTACAAGAAGTTCACCGAAGTTTGTAACGATTTTATTGAATGTAACACCGTATACAATCTCAGTTTTGCCTGCTTCCATTTGTTTTTTAACAATACCGATTTTAGAAAGGCGAGCAATCGCTTCTGAGCCACCCCATACTAGACGTTTTTCAGAACCATTGTTTCCTGTGAAGATGTCTTTTGATAAGTCAATCAATTCTTCATCTGTTGGAGTAAGAGATAGAGATAGATTTTTACCTTTCTTCAAAATCTCAGGAACGATACCTACTGTAGTGTAGATGTATTTTTTCTTTTTAGCATTATAGAAGTAACCTTTTGTTTGGTTAAACAAGTAAGACGCTTCCATATCACGTTTCATTTCGTAGATTGCTTGTTCTTCTACATCATTAAGTGTAAATGGAACTTCTTTGTCCGCAAGACGTTGAAGAGTAGTTTCGCCAACTTGCATTTTGAAAATTTGGCAATAGTTACGTTCTTTGCTTGGAAGTGCTGTGTATTGAACTGTTTGCACATCGCCTTCTGCAGCTGCACGAGAACATCTATACACCATAGCACCATTGGTAATAGCAGGGAATGTAGGCTCATCTTCTGATTCTAAGTCATAGATTAATTGAACATTCAATTCTCCTGTAGATTCGTCAGAAGATTCTACATAGCAACTGTACTCTTTGTCGCCATCTACGATACGGATAGTATCTGATTCGTCAAATAGACGTGCATTTTCTACTTTGATTTTGCCAACAGAAGTAGAACCTTGTGCAACATCTGCTGTGATTTGAGTTTCTCTATCACGAACACCTAATGAGTAGTATGCAAAACGCATATTGTTAGTTTTCTTTTGGTTTACTTTAGATAAAGCAAGAATAGAAACTAACGGAGTTTTAGTAGGACGAACTTTAACAATGACACTATCTAGTGTATCTACTAGAAGGTCAGGAGATTCTTGACGAGTTACGTCAGTTGAGAGACCTGGCTGTTCTACGGCTGGTTTTGTTCCGTCTTGACCTGTGTAAGTGTTACCTGTAGTCACAGAACCACCACCTTGAGCTGCAGTAGTACCACCTGCCATTAATGCAGTTGCATCAAATAGGCATAATAGGGTGCCAATTATCATTGAACCCCATTTCAAAAAGTTTTTTACGTTTTTTTTCATTGTCTTTTGTATAAAAAGTTATTAATTATTGTTTGCTTTGTTTCCAGAAGTCACGTTTGTCAAGGTCTTCAATCATACGTTTGTATCTTCCACCATTATCTTCACCACCATTCACTCCTGTGCCAGATACATTTGGTAAATCTTCACTGAATGTCTTGCGTGTTAAGGAGATTTTTTGATTGCGACCATCTACCTCGCCTGCTTTTCTAGCGATTTCAAGGTCAGTGTCGTAGTTATATCCGTCATAAAGAAAGTCTAGTAGTTCACTTGGAATTTTTCCTTCCTTGACTGAGCCAAGAGTAGAAACTACTTTATCAAAGAACTCTTTAGATTTCACTTCATCTAAGCCACGTTTCTTTGTAAACTCACTAAGTACTGATTCATTCGCTGCGATATTATCTTCCCAACGTTTCTTCGCCTCGTTTCTCTCTTTGATTCTAGCATCACGCTCACTTTTGCCTTTTTGATATTCCTCTTCACTTTGTACATCGCCTTCAGGGAACACTTCTTCCTTGTCAAAGAACTTTCCTAGTGCGTGAGGGATAGATGCACCACTATAAACTTCAGAAAGGAATGCTCCTAATCGTGGATCATCATCTAGAAAGTCATTTAGTTCTTGATTTTTCTTGTTAACGGAGTCTAAAGAATTTTGTAATTCTTTACGTTTAGAGTTATTCTCAATGGCTCTTTTGAAAAAGTTTTCTTCATCTTCAAAGTCATCATCTGGATATTCTTCTTTAAGTAGTCCTTTGTATTTTTCTCTATAAGACTTCTCAAATTCGTCACCACTTGGAGTAATGGATATTGTTTCCTCTGTAACAACACCATTTTTCTTTTCGTCTTCTAAAGATTTAATGCGTTTTCTCAGTTCGCCTAATGAAATACTCTCGCTATCATCTAGTGGAACTACTTCATTATCGTCATCTGGGTTATTCGCATTCTCTGCAGCGGCATAGTACTTCTCAAGAGTACTATCTAGCACATCACCTCTAGAAGTGAAATTTTTGTCTTGCGAATCTTTGCTCATAATTGTTAAAATTGAATAGTTTATTGTATCACGTGATACAAAGGAAAGTAAAAACTACAATATTTCTTGGGCAAAGTTGGACAAATTACAATATTTTTATTGTATATTTACAGCAGCACACTTGTTTTTATTGTATTTTTACAATGCAATTCTTTTGTATTACAATATTTTACTATAATACATTTATAAATTACAATATGATACTAGTTCACCGTGATTCTCAAAGTGATTTGTATAAAGATTTTGTTGTGGCTTATAACAATACGTTAAAGTCATTAGGGAAAAAGGCTTGTTTAGTTGAAAAGTCAGAACTTATTAGACTAGCAATGAACTCTAAAGCACCTAGATATTATATATCTACTGATAGAGCAAGGAAGTTTGTATCGAAGTATTTGAAAACAGGAGAGATTGATTCTTCTTATAAAGAAGACAAAAGAATGATTAAAGAGATTGTAGAAAAATACTATGCAGAAGTAGATAAAAATCCCAAAAAGAGTATGTCTTTGATATTAGAAGAGATAATTTATTCTGAGGCAAGTAGTATTTTTAT
>JAZRTN010000024.1:0-2026 GCA_045652045.1 Clostridia bacterium | reverse complement strand
GATACCATTATTACAAATTGTAGTATAGTTGGTGGAATATGTGAAAATACTAGCCTAATTATGGAGACTTTTGTAGATAATTCTCTCGGTGGTATTGTAGGCATTATTGATAATGGAACCATCTCTAAATCTAATTCAAATTGTTCTCTCAATATTGTTTGCGTAGAATATTTTCAAACAAGTGTTGGTGGTATAGCGGCAAAAGCAATTAACAACTCTATTATAAAACAATGTCATACCTATGGTAATATAATGCATAATCAAGATCAGTATTCTCCTGTCGGTGGTATTACTTGTATTTTAGATTCTTCAAAAATTGAAAATTGTTATTCATATGCAACTATTACATCACAATGTTATGTATCTTCTGAGAGTGCTGGTATTTCACATAAAGCAATAAATTCGCAAATTATTAATTGTTACTTTTCTGGCTTTTTACAAGGTAATCTTTACCTTACGATTAACTATTTTGCTAATCAACAAGCCGCTGGAATTGTTTGTTATGCAAATAATACACAAATTAAAAATTGCTTTTCTGTTTGTAGGATTGAAATCACAGGCAATAGTCGGAGCGATCTTCCTGTTGAAGAATGTGATTTTTCATCTACAATTGGAAATATTTTAAGTAGCAATACAAGTAGTACAATCGAGAACTGCTATTATAACAATACTATAACAAAAAATTACCAAAAAGGAACAATTAATGCAGAAGGAATCCAAGCTTCAACACAAACAATTATGCAACAAATTAAGGTTGTGTGGGATAGTAATATATGGAACTTTGATGACAATATGCAAGATTTCCCATCACTTATATTATAATAATTAAAGAAGTGTTAACCACTTCTTTTTTTTGTTTAAAAACTAAAATTGTTAGCAATAATTAACGTATGATGATAATTATTTTTTTAACGATTTTTTTAATACTTCTAGCATTTTCACTTTCAACAAGTGGAGTAGTTTGTCTTGCAATGTACCTAACAAAACCACGTCCAAAACTAAAAAGTAGTAAATTAGTAAAGTTATCTAAACTCAAAAAACTTATCTATCACAACTTAACAAATTACGAATATAGTGTGCTCTCACGTATTAAGTACAATTTACCTAAATGCCATAACTTAACCCAAGAGCATATCGCAACGCTTAAAAATGTAGGCTTTAATTTAGAGCTTCCAATGTTCAAAATAAATTTGTCAAAAAACGATTGTATAGCCGACCTATCAAAAACTCTTGGTGTGTTAAGAAAGTTAGAAGAGTACGGATATCCTACAAATATAGCAATTAATTATCTGTACGACAAAATAACCTTGCAACAAATAAAACTAGAAGTAGCAAACCATAATTTTGTCAAAAGTGTTATAAAAATCCACTTTGCAAAAGACCTTAGCCTAAACCTTCTTTGTGCCGTTAACCTTACCAATATCAACTATATAACCGACACAAAAATCGACCATTTTGACGCTAAAAACATAGGTTATTGTGTAGATGTGCAAAGCGAGAGATATAACTTTTTTGATGAAGTTTTTCAAGATAATATGTATATTAGCAAAATCACCACACCCAAAATCACTGTTTTAAGCAAGCGCACATTTGACTTTTCAAACAACTTCGATATCCAAAGATTTGATTTTATTAACCTAACAAAAACTCACCAACCCTTAGATTTTGTGTTTAATGTTTCATTATCTCAATACGCAAGTAGTGCTTGTTACAAAACTTTTTTAAACACACCTTATTCACTTACCATAATAGATAAGCTAACCAACACACAAATAACTTATGTTGCTTCGCTTCCAATCTTTAAAAACATAACTTATACTAAGCAGGGTATAGTCGCAAAACTTCCTATTACAAAGCAACCATATTTGTATATTGCTAAGTGTTATTCAAATAAAATTAATCTGTCTAACATAACTCTATGTGAACATCACTTTGCTAATGCGAAACTTCAATACAATGCTCTTAATTTTGTCAAAGTGTTTTCACCTAACCCAATTATCAATAAGCTTATTAACCATACATTACC
>JAZRTN010000023.1:0-1091 GCA_045652045.1 Clostridia bacterium | reverse complement strand
AAGGCAATTCTACTAGTGGATTTGTAAAGCCTGACTGTGTCATTGATATTAAAAAACTATCTAGCAACTTACCTGCTAACTGATTTGCTTTGTTGTTTATGTATAGGTCTTTGCTCAAAAATTCTTCAAGGTCTGTGTAGTTTTCTATTGTTAATTCAAAGGTTGTAGTCCTTGTTTCATTCTTTGAAAAAGCATTGCCCCATATATCTAATTGCTTATAGTTTGCTAATTCTCTTATAGTGTTATCTATTAGTTGGTTTTGCTTATATGGTTTGTACCTCTCTGTTGCAAGTACATTTAACATATTGCTAGTATCTTGTGTCTTTATTTCTTCCTTTACGGTTGATTCTATCGTTAGTTGTTTATCGTTACTCACATTACCACCCCTTTTCTTCTCTAAGGGTATTTAAAAAGTTTGCTTCTAGTTCTACAACATTTTTAACTATGTCTTTTCTATTCTGCATTTTAAAAGCATTTGTTAGTTTCTCTCTTAAATCGTGTAATGTGTTTTTATATTCTCTTACTACTATCTTTACTTTTTCACTTGAATTGTAAAACTTTTCTGTATTAAACAATTCTAAACTCATAAACTTATACGCAATTATTTCAAATTCTTTGTTCTTTATTTTCTTATGTCTTAAAACTGCTAGTAGGTCATCTAGTCCACCTTGCAATTTTGTATATGACATTAAGTCCAAAGGCTTTATAAAATAAAATTCGTTTTGTATATCTAAAAGACTTAAACAGTTCATAAACTCGTTTAAAAATAATAGTGAATAGTAATAGTCGCAACAGTTATTTAATACCTGTATAGTTGATTCTACGGCCTGTCTGTTATTAAAGAAGTTGCTTATTGCATTTTTATTGCTCTTTAATTCTTCTAGGTCTGCGTCATTCCCTATTATTCTTTTTTCATTTTCTTTTTTCTCTTTCTCGTAACTCTCTTGCCTTCTTTTTGCTTCTTCTATGCTCTCTTGGGCTTGTTTTATTTCCGCTTCTAGTTTTAATTCATTACCCTTTTTTGTTAGTTCAAAAAGCCTGTTAAATTCTTCTAGTTGTGGTTCTGAAAAAGCCTTTTTTATTTCTTCTTT
>JAZRTN010000022.1:0-7857 GCA_045652045.1 Clostridia bacterium | reverse complement strand
AAAAGCACACTCACACAAATGCTTAACCACAACAATAATTACAATGTAATAAATATGGATAGCTTAGTTCATAGTTTGTTAGAAAAAGAACAAGTTAAACTTGGTCTTGTAGATATGTTTGGTAGCGACATATTAGAAAACAATGAGATTAATCGCAAAAAACTAGGTGCAAAGGTGTTTGTAAGCAAACTCACCACCGACCAATATAACAACTATATTTATGAGTTTATGAAAAAAGAGATTGATAGCATAATCTCAACATCAAATAAAGATGTTATACTTGATTGGCCGATGTTAACAGTCACCCACTATTTTGAAAAGTGTGATTATACAATACTTGTGGTTGCAAATAACGATACAAGGCAAGATAGAGTTATAAAAAGAGACAATATAAAGCCTGAATATCACAAAAATAGGGATTTACCTGACGAGTTGTTTGAGGGTAAACTATTTGACATAGTTGTTGATAATGACAACAGTTTGCAAACGCTACAACAATACGCAGACGAAATATTAAGACAAATCGAGGGATAATATGAAAACAGCAGTTTATGTAGGCAGTTTTGACCCATTTACAAATGGTCATTTAGAAATAGTAACAAAAGCTAGTGAGATTTTTGATAAGGTAGTAATAGGTATGGGTATTAACCCAAACAAAAAACGTGCTTACGACAGCTCAAAAATGAAGCAAGCAATAGAAACTACCCTAAAAGAAAACAACCTAAACAATGTCGAAGTAGAAATATATGATACTCTTAGCGTTGACCTTGCAAAAAAGCACAATGCAAAATATTTTGTAAGGGGTTTAAGAAATGCCGAAGACTACGCATATGAAGAAAACTTAGCCAAACTTAACATCACATATGCAGGCATAGACACAATATACCTACGCCCAACAAAATACGAACTAATTAGTTCTAGCATTGTAAAAGTATGGTTACAATTTGGAAAAGACGTGTCAGAGTGCGTACCAAGTGCAGTATTAGAACTTATCTGCCCTAAACAATAATAAAAATAACAATATTGTATTTTTTAATAAACAAAAAAAACCACAGTAATTAACTGTGGCTTTTTTTAACTAAATATAACCTATTAAACTTAAAAATAATTTTATTTAAAGCTTAATCTTTTGTTGTAGTCTTTTTTGTTGATTTAGTAGTCTTTTTTGCTACTGTTTTTGTTGATTTTGTGCTAGTTTTTGCTGATTTGGTTGTTTTTGGTTTGGTTGCGTCGGTTTTTGTCGATTTTTGTTTGTTTGATTGTGCCAAAAACGCTTTTAGGTCAGCCATAAACTCTTCTTTTTTGTCAATCATAGGTGCGTGGCCTGATTTGGTGTATTTTTTATAAATGGCTTTGTTACCAAAGTATTGAATATTTTGGTCAGTCATAAATGGGAATACTATATAGTCGCTATCCCCTGCTGTTATCATAACAGGACAAGTGATATTGTCTATTAAACCATTACCTTCGGTATAATATGATTTAGTGTTTGTAATGTTTAAGTTAGCAAGAGCCCAGTCAGCATCAAGAAGGTTGCGTTGTTTTAGAGTTTCTTGAAGTTGTAGCTCGTACTCTTGTGGGTCTGGCAATTTAACTGTATAAATTACACTTCTAAAAGCAGCATCAAAGTATGCTTTGTTGCCGCACTCTAATGCTTGAAGATTGCCAAATACAGCTGAACTAAACTTCATATCTTCTTTTGTTTTGTACGCATAGAAAGCGCCTTCTTTTGATTGCCCAAACAATTGATAACCCATACATGAAGCACTAGACATAAGTGTAAGAGTTTTTGCAAAGTCTGGGTATAATCCAACTAGTGACATAGCAACGCCACCACCTAGTGACCAGCCAAGCACGTGTGCACTATCTACTTTAAGTTCTTTGCAAAGTAGATAAACATCTGTTGCAAGGTCACTTAGTGATTCAATTGGTGTATTATATGAACTATCACCAAAACCTCTTAGGTCTGGACAAATTACAGTGTAATCTTCTAGTTCAAAAAATGGTTTCATAAAAACTGAACTTGCCATATTGCCGTGTATAGCAACAAGCACATTTTTACCTTTGCCATGTTTTAGATAAGCGATTGTTTCGCCATTAGATAATTTAATAAATTGTTTTTCCATAAAGAAATATTCCTTAATCTTTATATTCTAAATTTCAAACTTGTCATCAAGACAATTAACAAAACCTAATACTAGTGAACTAAACACCAAAGGTTTTTCGTACATACTAGCGTGGCCAGAATCTCTAATAACTACCAAAGTAGAGTCTTTGATATGTTGATGCAAATACTCTTGTTCTTGCAAAGGTACAAGACAGTCTTTGTCACAACCAACAATTAAAGTTGGGGCTGTGATTTTGTCTAAGTCTTTTCTTACGTCATGATAGTCTGAACTAATAACTAATCTTTCCATCGCATCTAAAAATTGTGGATTAGAAAACAATGGTACAAGAGTTTTTTTGCGATTGGTCATCCAGTCGATATTTTTGATATAAAACTCTGGCGAGTATATTACTGGTATAGTTACGCTATAATACGCTTCGCCATCACGTGTTGAGCCTACTTTGTTCCAACCACGGCCTATTTCTCTAAGCCACTCTTCTGTTGCAGCTGTTGTGTTAAACAACATAAGTCTATCTAGTCTATCGCCATATTTGATAGCGAATTTTAGAGCGACTTCTCCACCATAAGAAAGACCCATAACATTAATTTTTTCAAGTCCTAGATGGTCTGCAAGGGCCAAAACAAGGTCTGCTTGCACGCTTTGGTCGTAATTTTGTGACATTTTTTGTGATTGGCCTTGGTCAAGTAAATCTACAAGTATAAGCATATTATCTTTACTAAAAGATGGTATAAACTTAACCCAGCTTTTTGTACTCATCATAATTCCGTTTAAAACAACTAGTGGTTTACCTTGTCCGTGTACTTCGTAATAGACTTGGTTACCATTAAAATCGAAGATAGCCATATTTACTCCTATGTTAATTTATTAGATAATGCCAAGGTCTTTGGCTTGTTGTCTTAATTCGTCTCTAAATTTAGGGTGAGCAACAGAGATAATAAGTTCTACCCTTTCTCTTAGGTTTGTACCACGAAGGTTAACCATACCATACTCTGTGCATAGATAATGAATATCGTTACGGCTAAGAGTAACAGCAGCACCTGGTTTAAGTTGAGCAACGATTTTAGAAATTTCTTCTTTTTCGCCTGTTTGTTTGTTAGTTACCATTGCAGTAGAATATAGTGCAATGATTGACTTACCGTTTTTACTCATTTGAGCACCAACAGCTGTGTCAACTTGTCCACCTGAACCACTGAATTGTTTTGAACCTAAACTTTCTGAACAGCATTGTCCTGTTAGGTCAACTTCTAGTGTGGTGTTGATACTAACTTGGTTGTCGTTTTGAGCGATAACATATGGGTCATTAACATATGCACCATCTAAAATTTCAACTGCTGGGTTGTTGTTGATGTAGTCATAAAGCTCTTTTGAACCCATAGCAAAAGCACCAACCATTTTGCCTTTGTTCATTTGTTTGCATTTACCAGTAACAACACCTGCTTTGGCTAGTTTTGCCATATTGGTTGTAAGCATCTCTGTGTGGATACCAAGGTCTTTTTTGTCCATAAGGCTTTCTGCAACGGCATTAGGAATACCACCTATACCAAGTTGGATACAATCGCCATCGTTGATAAGCGCTGCGATTTGTTTACCAATGATAAGGTCTTTTTCGTTGCAAGGAACGTCAGGAAGTTCTGGAACAGCATAATCTGTTTGAATAAAGTAATCAACATCATTAACGTGAACTTGAACATCACCAAATGTTCTTGGGTAGTTAGGGTTGATTTCTAAAATAACTGTGTCTGCATCTTCTATCATACGTTTTTCGTAAGTGTTAGAAGTAGAAAGAGAAACATAACCATGTTCGTCAGGCATACTTGCAGCACCAACATAAATATTAGTATGAGTATGGTCTAGTCTTTTTACAGCTGCAAGGTGTAGGTGGTTAGGAATAAATGAAATATTGCCATTAACGTGAGCTTTACGCATAGCTGGTGAATAGAACCAACCATCTAGGTAGAAAGTATCTTTGTACTCTGGGTTAGTAAAAAATTGATAATCCCCCATAGGTAGGCAGTTAGTAACAGTAACGTTTTTAACTTTGCCGTGAAGAGTGTGTAGTTCTGTTAAGAATGCTTTACCTTCGGCAGCGCCAAGACCTGTTACGATAATGTCGTTGTCTTTAACTAATTTTAAAGCTTTTTCGACTGAAATAATTTTTTTGTTAATATCCATAAATACTCCTTTTTTTAGTGTTTTTTTAAGACACAGTTTTTGTTGATATTAAATTTTAAAAAATCACAAATAATGATTTTTTAGGAAAGGCCTTATTGTGGGTTTAATAGTGCCTTACCTAAAAAACCATTACCCTTACGGGTAAGTCACCTTACCCGTAAGTTAAAAGGTTTTGCAGTAAAATAGGTTTTTATTTAGTTTTTATTTAGTTTTAAGTTTCGTGACTAATTAGTCATCAAGTTCAGCCATAACGTCTGCAATAGATCTGATAGCGTCATTAACTACCAAAGCATAACCTGCTGGAACGTCACCTTGAACAGGATCATTATATGCTTCTTGATAGTAAACTGAGTTTAGACCGAATGTGTCAACACCTTTTCTTTGACCGTCTGCATAGTCAACTGTACCACCCATCCATACTTTGATAGGAGCGCTTTCTAGGGCTGCTCTATAATTAGACCAAGTAAGTGGTTTGCCTGACTCTTCTACTCTTTCTAGACCTTGTAGGAATGATTTACCTGCAATGTAACCAGCGATTGAGTAGCTGTTTGCAGAGTATTCAAGAACGTTAAGACCTTTTGCTGTACAATAAGCAGCAACTGCATCATAGAAATCATAGTAATCTTCACTAAATGTTGACCACATATATTGAATTTGAGATCCATCGTTTTTTGTATATAATTGTAAACTAATGGTTGGAGTAACTGCTGATGGAGCACCAAATGCTTCATAGCCTGCTAAATCAATCTCAGAGATACCTTTTGCTTCATATGTCCACTTGTACCATAGGCTATATGTTTCATTATGGTAATATGTATTAAATGAAGCATCCATGTAGCATTTACCCATAGCTCCATCACCTGTTGGAACAGCTGTTAGAGCTTCGATTTCAGATTCTTCTAATGTAACTACATCATATTTGTGAACGCCTGTAACTCCTGCAAATAGTGCATTACCAAGGTAATCCATATCTGTATTTGTTGTATCAACCCAAGAGTTTGTGTAAAGTTTTCTTGTTGTGTTGTTGATGTAACCTTCTGTTGCAAGGGTGCCAAGAACAGCTGCTGATGCGTTGATGTATGAAGTGATACATTTTGCATCAAGGTTGTTCTCGTGCATAGATTTCATCATAGTGCTAAGAGCTGTACCACCAGTAGCTAAGATAACTGTATCTACATTAGCTGCTTTAAGAGTAGCAACTTGTGAGTTGAAATCTGTATCAGTAGTAGCACCAGAAGTATAAGTGATAGTAACACCTGTCTTTTGAGCTGATGTAAGAGAAGCTTCGTGGATTTTGATACCAGCTAGCATACCTTCGCCGGCTGCGTCAGTTGTTGAGATAACACCGATTTTCTTACCACCAAGAGTAGAAAGAGCACGAGCAAGAAGCATTTCGCCTTCTGTATCATAAATTGGTTGTACTGGATATACACAACCGTTTTTGCCTGTTGCATTAGCATCATAAAGATCAGAGATACCTGTAACAGCATAAACTGTTGGGATACCAACTTTTTTAACATAGTCAAGTGTAGCACCAACTGTGTTTTCACCATAGTGACCTACAAGAGCAAATACTTTGTCACTTTCTACAAGTTTTTCGGTATAAGTCATACCTTTTTCGCCTTGATACTCGTCATCATAGTGTTTAAGTTTTACTTGAAGACCTTTATCACCAAAGCCGCCAGCTGTGTTATATTCATAAAAAGCTGCCTCTAGACCATGGTTAAATGGAACACCTACTGTTGCATAAGCGCCACTAGTAGCTGCTGTATTACCAACATAGATATATTTGCTAGTAATACCTTGTTTTTCGCTAGGTTTGTAACCACCGCAACCTGCAAGGCTGAAACCAACCAATGCTGCAAGTGCTGTGCAACCCAATGTTTTTGTAATTTTGTTCAAAATTATTTCTCCTTTTTGAATAAAATTATATTAACTGCCGTTTACTGCTGCGGCAGAAAATACCGTTGTGAAGTGGGTGTATACCCTATTTAGTTTTACCACCAAGGTAGGCTTCGACAAGTCGTTTGTTTGTTAACAACTCTTTTGGCTCTCCTTGAAGGTTGATTGCGCCTAACTCTAAGACATAGGCATAGTCTGAAATTTTTAAAGTTGCTAGTGCGTTTTGCTCAACAATTAAGATTGTTGTGCCGTCTTTTTTGATTTGCACAAGTGCTTCAAAAATTTGCTTAATAATCAATGGTGCTAGACCAAGAGATGGTTCGTCTAGTAGCAACAACTTAGGACTTGCCATAAGTGCTCTACCTATTGCCAACATTTGTTGCTCACCACCAGAAAGTGTGCCTGCGTTTTGTTTGCTACGCTCTTTTAGGATTGGGAACAGTTTGTATACTTTGTCTAGGTTTTGATTATATCTTTGCTTTGCTGTTTTGATAACAACTTTTTGTGTGATGCCTTTTTCTATATCTTGAAGACATTTTGCGTTAAGGACATTTTCTGTCTCTAACTTGTATGCTTCAAGTTTTTGATTGTTTTGAGCATCTACCTCGCTTAGTATTTGCTTTTTTGCATCTACTTTGCTTTGCAAAGCTTGGATTTTTGTTTGGATACTGTCAGGATTTTTGCTTTCGTTTAGCTTTTCTTGTAAAGCTTCGATTTTGCGATTGTATTTTTCGATGACAGTTTGGATTTTGATTTCTTTTGCTGATAATCTTATATTATAAGCGTCTAGCTTGTTTTGTAAGATTACTTGGTAGGCTTGTTTTGTATCATAAGTATTACGGATACCTTTAAGTCCGTATGCGCCTACTCTAAGGTTATCTTCAACAGTAAGTTCGTTGAATATCAATCTGCCTTCTGGCGATTGGTTAATACCCATACGCGCAATTTTATATGCACGTTTACCTGCGACATTTTTACCTTCATAAAGGATTTTGCCATCGGTTGGTTTGATGATACCACTGATTGTTCTAAGGGTGGTAGTTTTGCCTGCGCCGTTGGCACCAAGCAAAGCTATGATTTTGCCTTCTTCGACTGTCAAGTCTATACCTTTGATTGCGTTGATTGGACCATAGTTTACTACTAGGTCTTTGATTTCTAATAGTGCCATACTAGTCCTCCTCTACGCCTAGATATGCTTGTTGCACATCTTTGTTTTGTTGGATTTGCTCAGGAGTGCCGATTGCAAGCTTTTTGCCAAAAGATATTGCACATATTCTGTCGCACACATCCATTACTAAGCCCATATCGTGCTCGACAAGCAATATTGTTGTTTTGAACTCGTCTCTGATACGACGGATTAGTTTGGCAAGTTCTATACTTTCGCTATCGTTAAGACCTGCTGCTGGCTCGTCTAAGATTATTAATTGTGGATTAGACATCAAAGTTCTTGCGATTTCTATCTTTTTAAGTACACCATATGGTAAACCCATTGCATAAAAATCTTTGTATAGTGTAAGACCCATAAAGTCTAGGATTTTTTCTGCACGGGCTTTGATTACCTTTTCTTCTCTTTTTAAGATTGGTAAATGCAATGCATGTGCAAACATACCACAAGTAAATTGTCTATGAGCTGCTATTAACAAGTTGTCAAGTA
>JAZRTN010000021.1:0-1280 GCA_045652045.1 Clostridia bacterium | reverse complement strand
ACCCTTTTTGTGGTTTTTATATTAAAAAATATTAGAATTTTATTATTGACATGGATCGTTATTTTTAAATACTGGCTCGGTGTATTCGTGTCTTTTAAACGTTGTTTTAATTTGTGATATAGGGGTTGATTTTTCTTCGTCTTTTACATATCCCATCAAATATGTTGGTTTTACTTTTTCGGTAGGGATTGCAAACTCTATTATACTTAGATAATCAGTATCATATCCATGTGGTTCGTAATAGCCCTTTCCGTATCCTCTTAATAAAGACAGTTTAGGCATGTCATACATACAAATATAATAATCTAATGGGTCGTTTCTTTTTAAAGAACGAATTTCATCTAAATCTTGTAAAGAATAGATAAAGTGCATATATCTTTTGTCATCTTTGTAGTGGTGAGTATTACACTCTCTTTCGCCATGCACAGCTCCACCAACGTTAGACATATCTTGATTAAGAATATTATGCATTTCTAAACTTGATGCGTATCTATAAACTATCATTTGTTTACCCCTATAATTATATTATAACATATAACTATAACATTTTAAAGGGGGTATTTATATAAATATTACTCTACGCTTTCTAAAAATATTCTTTGTTTAAAAGCTCCACGCTTTGCCACTTTATTTTGTCTTATTGTTTCAAAATCTATATATGATACTTGTTTTGCTTCTAATATAGCTCTTAATACTTCTTCTAAGTCGGCAAGCTCTTCGACTTCTCCACTCTCTATATATTCTTTTAGTTCTTCTTGTAGCTTTATGTTTAATTGGTCTAAATATTCCTTATCATCAAGCATACGGGTTTTGCACACTTCGTTATTCGATTGGATTATTTGTGGCATTTTGTCTCTAACTAATTTATTATATATTTTCATAATTTTCTCCTAAGCTTATTATAACACATTAACTATATATAAAAAATAAAATGGCAACAAAAAAACAACCTAAGTTTAGGTTGTTTTTTTATTTAAATATTAAAGTGTAGCTGCTTTGTAGTTTACTTTTACGCCAGGTCCCATTGTGCTTGTAACTGTAACGCTACGAAGATATGTACCTTTTGCAGCAGCTGGTTTAGCTTTTACAACAGCTGTCATAAGAGCTTCAAAGTTTTCTAACAATTTGTCTGCACCGAAGCTTGCTTTACCAATACCTACGTGAATGATGTTTGTTTTGTCAAGTCTGTATTCAACTTTACCAGCTTTAACATCATTAATAGCTTTGGCAACGTCCATAGTAACTGTACCGCTCTTTGGGTTTGGCATTAAGCCACGAGG
>JAZRTN010000020.1:0-3688 GCA_045652045.1 Clostridia bacterium | reverse complement strand
TAAATGAATAAATATTCACAAGTATTTTAGGAGTGTTTAAAATGGCTCGTTCAGTAAGACAATCAAAGATTCTTGATATTATTTCTGCTAACGAAATAGAAACCCAAGAAGAACTAGTTGCTCAATTAAGAGCTGCTAATTTTGATATTACCCAAGCTACTATTAGTAGAGATATTAAAGAGTTGGGACTTATTAAAATATTATCTTCTGATAGTAATAGATATAAATATGCCCTAGTTGATGCCACAGAGCAACAAGCATCTAACAAGTATTTGTTGCTATTTAAGGAATCTGTTATTTCTGTTAAGCAAGCTCAAAATTTAGTTGTTATCAAAACTTTAAAGGGTATGGCTTCTAGTATTTGTGCTTTAATAGATAAATTTGGAGTAGAAAACCTTATGGGTTGCGTTAATGGTGATGACACTGTTATGGCTATATTTGCTGATAATAGCGAAGCAAATAAGGGCCTTGCTAGACTAACTGACGTTTTAACTGCTTAGATTTTAATTGATAATGTATTTAACAAGGGGTAGCCCTTGTTATTTTTTTTACAAACAATAGTATTAATTTGTTTTTTGAAAAATGTTTTGCTATAATGTTATTAGGTGAAATTATGCTAAGTTATTTAAAAATTAAAAATATAGCACTTATAGATCAGCTTGTTATTAACTTTGATGAAGGTTTTAACGTGCTTACTGGCGAAACTGGTGCAGGTAAAAGTATTATTATTGATTCTCTTAACTTTGTTCTTGGTGGTAAGGTTAACAAAACACTTATGCGTAGTGGTGAGTCTTTTATGAGAGTAGAAGCTTTGTTTTTGCCACCATATGAGAACGGTATAGAAAAAGTTTTTGAAGATTATGGTGTTGAGTTTGAAGATGAGATTTTGATTGCAAGAACTTATTATGATAACGGCAAGAACGAGATTAGGCTTAATGGTAATACTTTAACAGCATCTATGCTTAAAAATGTTACAAGTTATCTTGTAGATATATTGGGGCAACACGAGCATCAATCTTTGTTAAAAGACAAATTTCATCTTGAAATTATTGATAATTTGCAGCCAAAGAGATTGGAAGCGCTAAAAGAAAGTGTCCAAAATCTTTATTCTCAATACAAAATAATTGTTGCAGAAATAGACAAAATCGGTTCATCAAGCGAAAATAGAGAAAGAATGCTTGATTTATTAAAATACCAAATTGATGAAATAGAGCGTGCAAAAATTAAACCCGACGAAGATGTTGAGCTTAATAATGAAAGACTAAAAATGCTAAATAGCGAGAAAATTGCTACAAATTTAAATAATGCCTATCAAGAACTTAACTCTAACTATTCGTCTAGTGTTGATGAAAGTTTAAAGAAGGCTAGTTTTAGCTTAAATTCAATTTCTCAATATGACAACAGTTTGGCTGAATTAGTCGAGAGATTAAATAGTATAAGATATGATTTGCAAGACATATCTGAGACATTAAAACAAATTAACGATCAAAACATTTTTGATCAAGCAAGATTTGATGAAATAGATTCAAGGCTTGATCTTATTAAATCGTTAAAGAAAAAATACGGCAATTCTACCGAACAAATAGCTGAGTTTTTACAAGAAAGTAAACTTAAATATGATGAGATTGTTAATAGTGAGGAACTTCTAAACAAGCTTAATAAGCAACTTTCTCAACTAAAAGTTGATTTGTATAACGAGTGTATTAACTTGTCTAATGAAAGACAGAGTATTGCAAGAGAGTTTGAAGATTTGGTTAAAAATCAACTTGTAGACTTGGGTATGAAAAATGCTCGTTTTAAAGTTGTTTTTGAACCAATAGTTGATATGCAACAGGCTAGATTTACTTCAAATGGCTTAGACGATGTTAGATTTGAGTTTAGTGCAAACCTTGGTCAACCGTTAAAACCGTTGGCAGAAGTTATCTCTGGTGGTGAAATGAGCAGATTTATGCTGGGTATTAAAAATATCTTAGCAGATATAGACAATATCAACACTTTGGTTTTTGACGAAGTTGATACTGGTATTAGTGGAAATATAGGCTTTACAATTGCTTGTAAAATGGCTAATATTTCTAAAAATCATCAAGTTATTTCTGTTTCTCATTTGCCACAAATCGCAGCTATGGCAGATACAAACTTCTTAATAACCAAAACTACCCAAGACGGTCAAACATATACTTTTGTAGAACATTTAGACGAAGCAAAGGCGCTTGAAGAGGTGGCTAGACTTTCTGGTGGTGAAAAGGCTAATGCAATATCTATTGAACATGCAAAAGTTTTGAAAAATAGATGTTTAGAATATAAAGCAAGTATTTAATATGGAATAAAATGCCATACATAATTAATATAAAATAAACAAAACTACTTTCAAAAGGGGAAGTAGTTTTTTTATGCCCAAAACATTTAAGAAAAGGTATTTAATAATATTTTTAATAACTGTTTGTTTTGTGACATTTTTTATACAAGTGCCTTTTTTTTCTATATATAATTTGCCTGAGCAGATAACTATGTGTATAGGCGACTTGGAGTATATAAACAAAAATAATGTGTTTGGTAGGTTTGTTAAGTTGGATATTGCACCAAACTCAGTAGAAACATTAAAGATAGATAATAAAAATCCTTCGGATGTACAAGTGGAATTTAAGCTGTTTAATCTTATCCCAATTAAAAAGCAGTCTGTAAAAATGCTTGGAGATAAAGATATTTATGTGGGCGGCGCCGCTGTCGGCTTGGTTTTAAAAAATGATGGTGCGCTTGTTGTTGGTAGTAGTGCAGTTGATACAAAGAATGGAAGTTTTGATATATGTAAAGAGACTTCTTTAAAAGTGGGAGATATAATAACTCATATTAATGATCAAAAAATTGAATCAACAACTAGCATATCTAAATATCTTAATAACAATATAAAAGATGATGAACCTGTATTATTAAAATGTAAAAGGGGGCAAAAAGATTTTAATATAAAAGTTAAGCCAGCTTACGATATTAACACCAATACTTATAGGCTTGGTGTGTGGGTAAGAGATGATGCGTCTGGAATAGGAACTTTAACATATATTAACTCTAACAATAGATTTGGTGCGCTGGGACATCCTATATGTGATTTAGATACTAAAACAATAGTAAATGCAAAAGATGGGGGTTTATATAATTGTTCTGTGCTTGGAATAAACAAAGGAGTGTCTGGTAGCCCAGGTGAGATAAAAGGTTTGTTTATGCAAGGCAAAAATCAGCAGGGTTATATTGATAAAAACAACACTTTTGGTGTTTTTGGTGAGGTCAAAGATGACTCAACCTTGTTTGATATGGTTAAGCCTATAAAAATAGGTGGTAGATTTTCTGTTAGGCCGGGTAAGGCTCAAATAAGGTGCTGTATTGATGGTAATAATATTAAAATGTTTGACGTAGAAATAATAAAAACTAATTACCAAAACTACTCGGATGATAAAAGTATGGTTATTAGGGTAGTTGATAAAGAATTGTTACAAAAAACAGGTGGCATTATACAGGGTATGAGTGGTAGTCCAATAATACAAGATGGCAAGCTTGTAGGGGCTGTTACACACGTGTTTGTTAATGATCCAACAAAAGGCTATGGGGTGTATTTAGACTGGATGATTAATGAATAATGCTTTGTTTTTGAATGTTATTGAATAATATTTAATGAAATATAGTATTTGAAAATTTA
>JAZRTN010000019.1:0-8891 GCA_045652045.1 Clostridia bacterium | reverse complement strand
GTATATGTCTGAGAAAGTATATTGAATTGTAACATTATAGCCTGGCATTACTAGTTCGTAGTTACCTTGTGCGTTTTTAGTTAAAAGATGTTTTTGATGTTCTGCATCTAAATAATAAACTTCTGCAAGTGAATATCTAGCATTTTCACCTGAAACATCTTGTCTTAGCTTAAACTCAGCTGTTTCGCCTTCAAACACTATATTATTACCAACAACAAACTCTGCTGTGATTCTGTCGTCTTGTGCAAAACCAAAATCGAATCCGTTTATATACTCACCATAGATAATAACACCTTCAAACATATTAAAAGATGCTTGTCCGTTATCTAGTACTAGGTCGTATTCTTGGCCACCGTAAATAAAGTATAGTCTTGTAAATTTAATTTTTGGATTAACATTTGTATTAATATTTACAGTCTCATTAAATTTTGCAGTATCTGCAACACTTATATAATCACTAATTGATTGATCAACTGTAATGTCTAGGTCTATCTTAGTTGCAGTATAATTAACGTTTACTTCATACTCTGGCATAACAAAACTATATACACCATAAGTATTAGTAACTTCAACGTTGCTTTGACCATCTAAACTCTTTACTGTTACATCACTTATAGCATAGCCACTTAATGCTTTAAATGTAACTGTTTGGTCTTTTACTGCGCTTCTTAATACATCAACGGCATTTTCACTAGCTGTAACATTAATTTTGTTTTCATCAGTGCCAAGTTGATGAACAATAATCATATCCTTGTCATTTTCGTTTTTAACTACTTTTGTAAAGTAAGTTGTTGTATCATTGCCTGTTTTTGTAGACAAAATAATTTTGTTTGCAGTTCTATGAATATTTGAATATGGATCGTTTGCAGTGTATCTAATTAGATGCTTATCAGTAGAAACAGCTGTTTCTGCACTGTTTGTATTCATAAATACTTTAATAGGGTTTGCAGGTTCTTCTACAAAGTTAACATAAGCACAGTTGTTTCTATCGCTTGAAGTAACCTTTATGCCATCAGATACTGTAACACCTTTACCTACTGACAACGCACAATATTGAGCGTTAACATCTTCAAACTCACCTGAGTTTAATAAAACTTTTGAATAAATTGAAGTGCTTGTACCACAGCCATAAATATCAATACCGCGGTATGAAGCTTCGTTTGCTGAGAAAGTTCCTCCGTTTACAATTAGGTTGTAACTATCAGAAACCACTGTGGCATCAACACAAATAGCACCACCATTATATAAGTTTGTACTATTAGCTGTTCCACTTGTAGTAACAGTATTTCCTGTATAATTGGTGTTATTTGAAGTTAGTTTTCCATCTACAACATATATTGCTCCACCAAAAGCTTTGTCATAACTGGTTGTAGTTGTATCTTGGTCAGGAACAAGAACAACTTTATTGTTTTCAAACTTAGAGTTATTAATAGTTGCTTCTACTTTATTTAAATAAATTGCGCCACCATAAACTAAGGTTGATTTGTCGGCTACGTTTTCTGACGTTGCAGTATTATTGCTAAATGTAGAAGCATTAATGTCCAATTTAGTTCCGGTTGAATATATAGCACCACCATATTGAGCTGTGTTATTTGTAAATGTAGCACCTTTAATCTCAACGGCACGTTTTGTGTAAATAGCGCCACCGTAGTAAGCAGAGTTACCTGTAAAAGTTGCATTTTTTATTACAGCTTTTGTATCAATTTGTTCAATAGTAATAACGCCACCTTGTTTGTTGGTTGATACGTTTTCACTAAATATACCACCAGTTATATTAAGTGTAGGAGTTTCCCCATCTGCATAAACTCTAATTACACCATAGCCATTAGCTATGTTTTTAGTAATTGTACCACCAGTGATTGTAAGGTTTGCTTTATTGATAATAGCAGAGCCGTTATTGACAGCAGTGTTGCCTTCAATTGTACCACCGTTCATCACAAAGCTAGACGTTGAATTTACAAACACACCGCCGCCTGATGATGTAGAATCGTTTTCTTTAATATTACCACTATTAAAAGTCACTATTGCATCTGCATTAATATAAATACCAGCACCATACTTTGCAGAGTTCTCATAAATGTCAGCCCCGTCGATTATGGTGTTACCAATAATACCTTCTGTATTTGTTTCAGTTGAGGTGTATATTGCACCACCATTACCAGGAATTGTGTTTTTATAAATTTTGCCACCTGTTAAGCTAACTGAACCATAGTTATATATAGCGCCACCACTTTGAGATTGGTTTTCGTATATTTCACCACCACTAATGGTTAATCTACCACTTGCTTTAACATAATACGCACCTGCATTGGTTGAAGCTATGTTATTATAAATTTTTCCACCACTCATAGTAGCTGTAGTATTGTTGTGAACAAAAATAATACCTGTGCCTGCTGTTGAGTTGTTATAAATCTCACCACTAGACATATTAAAAGTACTATTATCAGAAGAGTTAAATATAATTGAATATGTGTCACCTGAAGCTGTTTGTTGGTTGTTATATATTTTTGCTCCGGCAATATTAAGAGTACCAGCTCTATTTGCTACTGCAACACCACTCAAAGTAGAAATAAAGTTGCAAATTTCAACACCACTACCCAAAGTTAGAGTTCCGTAGTTTGTAATAGCGTTTTTAGACTCTGCAAGACTTTGTCCGTCAAAAACAATGTTGCCTGTTTGACTAGAATAAACGTTTAAGTTTGCACCTTCGTTAACAGTTATAAAACTGCCATCAAAACCTTCTGCTCTTGTAAAGTTAATGCCAAGTCCTAAGTCTGTTAGCTCAACAATTTTGCTTACTTGCAAAGTTTCTGAGAACTCAATACTTTGACTTACAACAATCTTAACATCTTCTTCCGAAGCAAGATTTTGCTTTAATTCATCAAAAGTAGTTACGTTTACTACGTTTAAGTTGTTATTTGTTTGCAAAATAACATCTTTGTCTTTGCGAGAATTTCCACCTTTTACAAGTGCTTTTACGCCAAAACCGGTAGAAGTACCGATAACGGCAGCACCTAATAAACCAACAATTAACTTGTTAAAATTTTTCATAATTAACTCCAAATTGATTAATATTATATATAACAAATACATAATACAACATTGTTCTTCATAAATCAACAAAAAACAAAAATTAACCACATTTTTTAAATTATTTTTTTTGTAATATTTTTTTTAAAAGCAGCCAAACTAATCCTATCAAAACTCATTTTGGAGGAAAATATGAAAAAATTTATCTTTATAATACCAATGATGGTAGCAGCAATGGGACTAGCTGGTTGCAATACAGACAAGTCAGAAACAAATAATATGACAAAACAAATCAACTCTACTCTAAACAACGTTATCAATTCTACCCGTCGTATTAAAACTTTGGACAATGATAAGTTAACTATTGAGCAACTTACCCAACAAACTACTACAAACAACGATTATAGCAAAGTAAATAACTCTACAAAATACTCAACTAGCACAAATAACCTGTACAAAACATACAACACAAATAAGGTTGCTACTAATCAAACTCTTTCATCAAATACAACCAAAGATATCAATAATCGCACCATCAACACTTATGTCACAGATGGTTCTACCCAAACAAATAGGTACTCAACAGCTAGATATGAGCCTAGATTTGTAGCAACTAGCTCTGTTACAACCGACAAGTTAAATAATTATGTCGAACGCATACAAGATTTATACACAATTTGTAACGACGCCTGTCAAGCTAATAACATGCTAGGCAGTATGAAACAAGATTTGCTTTCAAGTTGTAATAATTGTAAACAATTACTTCAACAAGTAAAAACAGGCAAAATAACCCTAACTGAGCAACAACTAGACACCTTAGAAGATTATTGTGACACACTAAACGCTTGCGTTACAAACCTAAAAGAATGTAAAGATTGCTCAGGTGATGTAGAATTAATCAAAGCACTAAAAGGCAATTTTTCTAACAACTGCGATTCGTTAGTGGCAAAATATTTGAAAGTTATCAACAACCTTGACTCAAATATCAACACCTGCAACAGTGCACAACGCACAATAGAAGAACTTAACAACTATATCTCACAATTAACAAGCCCGGCACAAAAAACAACAAATAACGTGGTAAACAAATCAGTTAATACTCCTATCGTAAAAAATAGTTCAACAACATATAAACCAAAATACTATTATGGCGGTAATAACCTAAACAAAGTATACAACTCAAAAAATACTACAACTACCAATACAGCAACACCACTTACAAAAAACAATTCTACAAATCAAAACAAAGTTACTAACAATCAATTAAATAAGTCAACATCAACAAATCGCTTGTATCAAAACAGAACAACTACTCAAAAAACAACTACTACACCATCAAAAGTTAATACTGTTGCTACACGTACTACAAGAGATGGTTTAAACACAAGCAGAACAACACCAATTAACAGCTCTACAAATAATTCTATAAACACAGTGTCTACTCAACCAACCCAAACAAGTAGCCAACAAACAAATTCACTAAACCAAGCCAAGACAATTCAACAAAGAAATCAAAACACTTACAACTCAACTTCTAATAATAATACAAGTACTACAAACAACACAACTACTGCTAACCCAGTAAAAAGTGTCAATAATAATGCTACTACAACCCAAACAAATAAGTATATAACTAATCAAAACACAAATAACAATGTAGTTAGACAGAACAATACAAATAACCAACCTACCAACACTGTAACCAAGCAAACAACCCAACAAAAACAATCAACTACTACTAATAATGCAAATGGACAAGGTAGCCAAAACTATTTAAATCAAAATAGCACAAACTACTCAAACTATACTACACAACAAAACAACCAATATAACAACCAAAACACAACTTACAACCCACAAAACAACAATGGTTATGTAAATGGTTATAACGGCTATTATAACCAAAACAATTACTCTTACGGCGGCGGATATAATCCTAACTTTACTCCACAATACACAAGCCAAAACACAAACAATTACTATAACCAAAACACTCAACAATATGGCTATAATAATTACAGCCACAGACCTAATAATTCTGCTTATACAAATAGCCAAAATTATAACTATTTAAACAACAGTTATTACAATAATAATCAATACAATAACGGTTATAGAAATGATAATTTATATACATCAAACAACCAAAATAACAACCACAATTTTGACACTAGACTTGCCTTGCCTACACCTGTTAAAAAATTCACTTCACTAGTGCCAACATCAAGCTTTGGTCCACAAAACGTAAGAGCTGGTGGTTTGACTAACGGAAACCTTATTTTTAACTAAAAACAAAAAAAACTCACTGCCGACCAGTGAGTTTTTTATTGATTTTGCTATTAAATTAACCAATTTTTATCTAAATTTGTCCAAAGGCTCATAAATATAGAAAACTTCGGCATAATCTTTGCCTTCTTTTACAAAAGGCTGTTCGTAATTATCTAGCTTTCCACCCCATTTTTTATACGCTTTTTGTGCCATTTGGTTATCTTTAAGCACTCCAATTACCATTTTTTCGGCTCCTTGGTCGGCCATCAAATTTACAGCATATTTAAACAATTTTGTGCCAATTCCTAAGCCTTGATACTGTGGTAGTATGTATAATGCTTGCAAATCTGCATATCCAAGACTTGCATAATGGTCATACTCAGATATTTTTGCAACAACCATTATACCAGCAGGCTTTTTGTCTACCTCTGCTAGGTAATAATTAAAGTTGTCATCAAGCAATCTTTTTGGTGTATTTGCTATATATTCTGGTAATTTTTTTTGTTGATTTTCGAACACTGATTCGGGAAAAATATGAGCATATGCATCTTTCCATACTGTTACCCTAATTGTCTGAAAAGTGCCCGCGTCTTTTTCTTCTACTTTTCTAATTGTTATGTCCATAGTTTTTAATCTCTTTTATATGTCAAAATTATAAAATCTATTGCTATTTTTAAGCCCGTATTTTAGCGCTAAACAAGAGTTATTACACACACTTAACAACTTATATAAATTAGTCGTTATAGCCGTATGAAGTGTATTTTTCACCCTGTCCATTTATTATCAAATCAAGAGCTTTTTTGTCTGCCCCTATGATGTTTTCTGGTAAGGAGTGTTCATCAAAAAATCTTACATCATCACATTGGTCTGGCTCTTTGTTTGTCACAACTCCATCATACTTATCACATTGAAAATACAAGTAAATATGGTCAGGGTTTACTGCCATAGTTAATACATTTGTAAGGTTAATTTTATCTACAACTATACCTAACTCTTCTCTTGCTTCTCTAACAGCTGCATCAATTGGATTTTCGCCATCCTCAACATGACCACCCATCAAAGCATACATACCATCATTCCAACCAGTGTTGTATCTTCTCATAAGACATATTTTGTTATCTTGTTTTACAACAAGGTTTACTGATACTCTAAAATTATGTTTACCCATAATCTCCTCCATGCGTTTATTATATCACATACTCACAATTTATCAAATAATACAAAACAAAAAACCCCTATTTAAACAGGGGTTTTTGTATTTAATATTTTATAGAGCTGTTGCAGTATATTTTGCATAGAACTTATAGTTATCAGAATAGTTAGTTATTTCAATATCTGTGCCATCTTGATTAACCCATTTTTCAAATGTATAAGATGATGTCTCATCATTATCTTTTGTTGGGACTAATTCTGGCACGCTATAAGCTGTCCAGTAATTTACTGTAACTGTTTCTAACAATGTTGTTTGGTCTTCGTCATAATACTCTATGGTACAAGTTGACATTGGCGCTTCATATACAACTTTTGTTGATACATTATTAAGAGATTTAGCAACATTTGTTGTAAGGTCAGCTTGTGCTGCTTGCATTGCTACAACCAAGTTTGTTGCATCTTTATGGAACCATTGATAGAATACTTCAATAGCTCCTTGACGTCCACCTGCACTAACAACTGTTTCAGGAATATAAGCGTATTCCATAGTTTCGGTATAAAAAGCTTCATAACCAATATAAGTAACACCATATGGCACAATCACTTGTTTTAATCCGGTAGCCTCAAATGCATATGAATTGATATGAGTTAACACAGAGCCTTCTTCAAAAATAACCTCTTCTAATGAACTACCAGCAAAAGCATACTGACCTATAGTTTCTACACTCTTAGGAATAACAATTGATTTAACACCAGAATAATAGAAAGCATAATCACCGATTGTTTTTAGAGAAGTAAGATTTGTTAAGTCTATATTATTTATTCCTTTGCCACTCATACAATAACTTCTAATATAAGTAATATTTGAAGGTAGATTAACTATATTATTCTCTCCAAACAATACAGCATACAAGCCAACTTCGCCATCTTTTTCAAAAGTTACGAAATTGCCAGTTGTTGTAAGAGTTCCTGTAAACTCATCAGTTGCATTTGTAATAATTTGAGTTCTTGTTGAACCAGCTACTTGGAAATTTGAAGACAAATTTCTTACCCAAAGAAGACTGCGAATTGTCAAACCAAGTTCATTTACAGCAGATGCAGGTATAGTTAATTTTAACAAATCGTTACAATTACTTATTTTACTTGAAACTAAGTCAACTATTGTAGAATCTTCACCTAGATGCAAACCAATAATACCACATCCACTAAAAGCATATTGACCAGCAGTTTCCAATGCATCAAAAGTCATCTCTATGCTTAAAGATGTTGTACCACTAAAAGCATAATCACCAATTACTTTTATACTTGATGGTATAGCATCTGTATATTTAAAATTATAACAGTTATCGAAAGCATTATCACCAATTTCTGTCAAAACATTATTACCATTAAACAATACGGTTTCTAGTGTTTTAATCGCTCTAAAAGCTTGTGCACCAATAGTTGTGATTGTTGCTGGTAAAGAAACATATTTAATCTTTTGCAAAGGGTTTAACCAACCATCAAAACCAACAAAACAATTTTCAGGAATAATAGTTCCACCTAGAATAGTAATTTTTTCTACATCATAAACTGTACCTAATACATTTTTCATTGTCTCTGGTTGACTAATTGAATAACCTGCATAAGGTAAAGTAACTTCAACTGCGCTAGACTCTTCTATTATAAAACCTTCTATTTTATCTGGGACCCCAGCAAAAGTTAATGTTTTTAAATTTGTTAAATGAGCGAAAGCAAAGTAACCTACAGTTTTAACAGAGGCAGGAATAATAATGTCTTCTGGCAAATTAGCCCCATCAAAAGCATTTCTACCTATGTTAACTAAGTTAGAGTCGTTAATATCAAAATATGAAGCATTATTTACAAACGCGTATTCTGCTACATCTGTAATTGTTGAAAAATCTTCAAATGTAATATTGATTTTTGGAGTATTATAAAAAGCATACTGAGGAATAGATGTTACAGTTGATGGAATTGTTAAATCCACATCAAGTTCACTTGCTCCATAAAAAGACCTTTGTCCAAAACTAACAATCTTAGAATTTTGACCTAAGTTAAGTGAAGTAAGTGTTGTATCTTTAAAACCTTCTCCTAACACAGTTATATTACAATTTTTGCCAGTAGCAAAGCTATTCATAACACCAATACTAACAACTTTAATATCAATGTTATCACCGTATACAACATTAGATACAGAATCTTCAAATTCGCAAGAAACTTCAATTTGAGATTGTGAATTATTTGATATATTTAATCTTTCAACTAGCCCACTAATTCTAATTGTCGCATTTTGCATTAAATCTAATGTTAAAGGTCCAATATTTGCATCAATAACTACAGTTTCCAAAGCACTATTATTTTCTACATTTATTGTTTTTAAAGCAGTACTAGATATGATAAGTTCTTTAACAGAGTTAGGAATTGTAATTGATTGCATTTTT
>JAZRTN010000018.1:0-1433 GCA_045652045.1 Clostridia bacterium | reverse complement strand
TATGGAACAACTTATACAAAAAATTTTATTAAAACACAACATTAAATACTCAACTATTAAAAAAGCAACTTCTGGTTTTACTAACTACGTATACTTTATAGATGATGATAAAGTTTTGAAACTTTCAAAAGACAAACAAAGTTCAAGCCTACACAAAGAAAGCGTTATTTATAAAAACATAAATTTAAGTAACATACCTTCATACATTGCAAGTGGTAAGATTGAAGACACTGAGTATTTAATAATAACCAAACTACAAGGCAAAGCTTTGTACTCTATATGGCATACACTTGATAACCATACAAGATGCGATATTGTAAAACAGATAGCTAATATTCTTAAAAACTTTAACAGCAACTCTGGTGATTTTTTAACCGGTCACAGCCATATTGACAATTGGAAAGAACATTGGTATCAAAGATTAACTCAAAGAAAGTTGGAAATGCAACAACTAGGGCTAGACACAACAAGTTTAAATTTATTTTTAGACAAACACTTAGACGAAACATTTAGTGACAACCGTTACGGGCTTGTGTATAATGACGCACACTTTGACAACTTTTTGTTTGATGGTAGCAAGGTAAGTTTAATTGACTTTGATAGAGTTAAACACTGCCCTATTGATTACGAACTTATGATTTTTAAAACAATGTGTGACAACCCTTCTAAATTTGCAAGTGAAGTTGATGATCCGTTTGTTGATGCAAAAGATTACGAAATGGTTTACGAAACTTTCAAGCAAACCTACAAAGAGTTATTTGAGATAAAACACATTGATATAAGAGTTAAAGTATATCAATTTAATTATTTGATGCGCCAAGCTTATGGTATTAAAAACATTGATTGGGCAAAACAAATATTAAAAGACTTCGACACAATGCTACAAAATATATAAAAATAGTAAATAGATAGTCAAATTGCAACGACTATCTATTTTTAGTTATACAAAAAAAAATGGTTGTGTTATAATGGGCGCATACGGAGGATTTATTATGACAAGATACATAATAAATAGATGTAAAAAATCCACTTGGATAATGCTGCTTGTAATTATCTTAGGTGCTGTTACTACTATTATGAGCAACTACATATATAAATTTGTAGGGCTTGTGATTGACTACGGCTTAAACTACACCGGTAAAAAATATGAAGGCGAACTTGCATTTTTGTTTAGTGGCAAACACGGTGACTATGGCACAATTCAGCTTATCATTACACTTAGCATTGGTATGATAATATGTGGGCTTATTTCTTACATAACAGTTTTATTATCTTGCTATGTACAAAAGCGTGGACAAAACTTTATCGCTAACCAATATCGCAAAGAAATTTTCCATAAGACAAAAGGCAAAAAGTTGCCACTAACTCATGGAGATATGATGGTTTTGTTACACGAAGATATTTACGAAGTGCCTAATGCTTTTATATCTTAC
>JAZRTN010000017.1:0-9961 GCA_045652045.1 Clostridia bacterium | reverse complement strand
GCTTGTTTGACCAGTTAATGCTTTTAACTCGTTAGTTAATTCAGCATTATCTGTAAGTCTTTGATATAACAAGTGTTTCACCCCAGCTTCTGTAAACATTACAAATACTGAGTTTGCATTAATTGATGTCTGAACATCGTTAACTCTAACATTACCTGTTACATATCCTATCAAGCCACCAACTATATTTCTACCAAGAACAACACTGTTGTCGTCTGTTTCTTCTACAGTTACATGATTAATAATTGTAAAGTCAATGTAAGGTTTACTTTGAGTTTCTGCCTTACCTACATTATAACCTGTAATATTTGCATAAGCTCTACCTGCAAGACCACCTACATAAGTGTGAGCAGAGCTTACTACTTCGTTGATTTTTAAATGCAAATCAACTACAATACTATTCCTTAATTCTGCAAACAAACCAAACGAATCTTTTGTTACAAGGCCAGAGTCATATGTGATAACAATGTTGCTTAATGTCATATTATTACCATCTAAATAACCAACAACTGTTCTTGTAGAAGTAATTGGCGTTTTGAAAGCAAAATCAATATCAGCAACAAATCTATAATACTCTCTTTCATCTGGAAGTTGAGCATCACTAAAGTTTGATTTGTCTTTAATATAATAGTTAAAACTTTCTACATCATAGATAATGTATGGGTTTGTTTTTGAACCTATTTTATAACTTTGTGTACCGTCTTTTGCTGCGTGTCCAACTGAACTATAATAGTATTGAACATTTTCTATCATAGTATAAGACAACGCGCCCTTACCATCAGCCGTTTGAATATAGTTAAGCTCGCAATTACCAAATCTATCTAGAGATAGGTCTACGCTCTTTGTTTCTCCATCTACATAGTAGTTAGCACCAACAATCTCTATGTTGATAAATTCTTTTTGCCCACTTCTGTCAAAGTAGTAACCATTAACTTCATCATAGAATACGTTATATGCATTAGTTGAGCCAACTTCTTGCCATCTACCTGTCCAACCGCCATTAATATCATAAAGCTCAGTATAGTTTGCAAAAATTGGATCTCTTTCTATTCCCCCTAGCAATCTATAGCCAGCGTCTTGGGAATGATCTATTTCGATTGGAGAAAGCTTATAGTTATACTCACCTTCTGTACCTGTTTCTATAGCCCTAACAATATAATTTGTTGTTTCGTAAGACCAATATACAAAAGTTGTTTTTACTCCTGTTACTGGGTGTTCACTAACTTCTTTTGTAGGTTTTAAGTAGAACAGCTGTCCACCTTGATCAAAACAAATAGAAGAAGCTTCTCTATTAAGGGTTATAAAATTATAATTTGCATCTGTTTGAACCCATCTGCCAGATTCATCATTAAAATTAAATGTTATAGCAGAACCATATATTTTGTCTTTACCAATATAAGTCTTATTAGAATAAGTCTTGATTTGAGTGTTTACAAGTACAGGTTTGCCACCTTTAATAATCCATGTACGACCTTCTGCATGATCTACACTGGCCGCATCAATTGCAATATCATAAGTTGCAAATGTTGCAGTAGTAGCAAAGTCATCAACAGATATTTTTTGGGCTGGTTCGTTATCAAAATCGTGATAACCACCGTTTAAATAATAACAGTTACTAATTGTACCGCTATATTCAACAACCATACCACCATCTTTACCAAGTCCAGTAAATGGAGATTGAGTAAGAAGTGAAGGGATTTTTGAAATAGAATAACAATTATTTACTGATGCCTGATTACCGTTAACATATACAAAACCTGCACTACCAGTTGAAGCTGTTAGTAAGATGTTGCTGTAACAATCTTGAATATCACCTTCGTTTTGATATACAAAACCACCTGCGATACCTTTTGTTTGAACACCACCAGCAGTGTATACAATGTTAACGTCTACATTACTTTTTCTACCTTCCGAATAGCACTTAACTATTCTAGCATCGTTTGCGTTTACAACAACGAAACCACCTGTAAAGAATGTATCAACATTATCTGAATGGTTAACAACTTTAATATTATTAACATAGCAAGTACTAATTAATTTATTATTTTGACCAACAAAACCACCAACATTTCCGTAAGATGATATTTCAAAACCAATAATTTTTCCGTTAGAAACCAAATCATAACCTGCAACTGAATCTGTAATATATCCGTTGTTGATACCTGCAACGCTGCCTGTATAACCAGCAGTTAGTACTAAGTTGTCTGCGTTGATTTTTAAATTACCATATACTTTACAGTTTGTAATAATACCTTCGTTGATGCCTGCAATACCACCAAAGTTCATTTCACTCAAACCAGTTGCGTTAATTTCTAGCGGGTTAATTTGATTTAACAAACTAATATCTGCAACATAGTTACCTGCTGCATTGATGCCGCTTCTATCTAGAACTTCTTTTACATAACAAACATCAAGATTGTATATCATTGAGTCTTTGTTAACTGTATCAAATAAACCAATATTTGCTTTAAGTTTATCTTGTGCATTTTCTATTGTAGGAATATATGATTTATGACCGGTAATATAAATAGTATAACCATTACCATCTAAGCTCTTAATGTTAGTTGTGATTGGTGTATGGTTTGTTAAATGTATATCGTTAACTAAACGATAATCCAAACCTTCTTCCATAGCATATAATTCTTCTGCTGTTTGAATAGGTATTGGGTTTTTAATATCTGCTTGATAGTCAAATACTAAACTAAATTCGTGCTCGTACCCACAAACATTTTGTAAACCTTCTGCTCCGGTCAAGCTGATTTGTGGTAAGCCATCGCCATAACCGATATTTAACATTGCCTTAACATCTGTCACTGTGTTTACTTCATATCCATAAACTGCAAAGTAACTATCATATGTTGTGAAGTTAAATATTGAGTTATATTTAATATCTCCTACTTTAAGTTGTTCATATCCGCCGTCTGCGACTGTTGTATTAAAGTAGTACCATATTTCATTTTTGCTTAGTTCGTTTTGAAGTTTTGAAACTAAGTTACTAATTTTGTAAGTGATTGAGTTTAAAGTAATTTCTGTATCTTGATTTCCGTAATAAGCATCAACGCTTAATCTTAGAGCATATGGTGAATAAATAGGTAATCTTAATACACCTGTACTTGCACCGTCTACTGTAACTGATTTTACAGTAAATAGTGTAACTAACAGTTCAAGCTCGTCTGTATATGTAAATTTGCCTGTTCCACCAGCAGCTGCTCCACCGCCAGCATTTGAAGTGTCTGTTTTTGTTACTGTTGCTTTAATTTTTAGTGCTTTACCAAGAAGACTCTCATAAGCACCTACTATTAAATTAGACTCATCATCTTCTGACTTGCTAGGTACATTGATGTAATATTCTCCATCTATTAATACTGGTTTTAATCTTTGTACTAATGCATAGTTGTCGTTTAGACAAGCTGTGCAATAACATGTGCCAGAAGCTTTATCGCAAGTTTCCTCTTCGCCTTTATTAATGATAGAAACTTCCCAATCAATATCTCCTACGAAGTTTCTTACTTCTACGTTAAGTTTGTTGTTTGTTCCAACTGGAACTGTATTATTTAGAGATGTGTCTGCAAGAGCAATATCTACATATGGTTGTGACAAACTATGAAGTGTAAGTTTAGAATCAAAAGGTTGGACTTGTTCTTGATCTTTATAGAATTTAAACTCTAAATCAAACTTTGTTAAGTCAGGAATTTCGCTACCAATAAGCATGCTGATGTAATAAAGTTTGCTATATGAATAAATACCATCGTCACTACCTATAAGAGAACTTTCACCTGTTGCTTTATTAATTTTGATTCCGTAGCCTTTAATGTATTCTGAACCACTGTTTGGATAGTCAAATAATGCATCTTTTACACCTTGAGCAACACCGCCATTAAATTCTACTCTATTACGGTCAAATTTTAACTGAGTTAAACTTATTTCATAGTTTTGAGAAGAACTATATAAAACTTCAAATCTGTCAAATCTACTAAAATATGGATAAACTTCTACAGTAAGTAGTGCTGTTACGCCATTAAATATGTATTGGTCCACTCCATCTTTATTTAAGTAGTCACCATAGTTGCTGTATACTCTTGTATCAACACTTACGATAGATTGAGGAACTACTGTTAATTCGATATCTTTCCTTATTTTATCCACTGCAATACTCTTAAATGAAATAAGGAATTTCAATTCTCCAGCAAGAAGGTTTTCTTCTTCTGATTTATTTGGATTGTATGGATAAGCAATACTATATTTAGCCTTAATCGCAACTAAATCACCATTTTCATCTCTTACCGGCTCATTTGAGGTATTGTTTATTGACAACATTGAAATGTCAGAATAACTTGGATCTAAAGAACCTTTTTGAAAATAAACTATACCATCTTCTACAGTATCAGTTTCAATGACAACTGTCATAATTAAAGTTTGAAGTTGGGTAATTTCTACTTGGACAAGGTTAGATTCAAAATAGATGTTTGTAGCGCCATTTTTGATGTCAATATGGAATTCTTTTGCTAAATAATTTAACAATACTTTTTGGTTTGATACCCCGTACTCACTTGTATGAGTAATGCTAAGATATGGAACCGCTTTAATTGATACTACACCGGTTGTTGTTTTTTGTTTAGGAAGCATAACTGCCAAAACATTATAAGGAATATCAACATAATAGTAACTTGTGACACCATCTGAATACGCTACCCAATCAGAATTGATTGTTAAAAGTTCTCTATCATCTGGATCTTCTAAGATATATCTAATATTTGTTTCGCCAGCTGTTTGAAGAGAATAAGTTTCGCCGTTTAATACTCTCTCATAAACAACTTTGTTATATAGTGGATATTGTCCGTTAACCAGAGTTTTAATAGGAAATTCTTCTCTATAATCAACCATGCTTCCACTAGTTAGGTTGCTGTTTTCATATAGATTAAAATCATTAACACCATGTTTTACGATAACATAAATTGATTTATTAAATTGGCTGTTTAGTTTAGAAGAAACTGTCAATTTAACATTGCCTGGAGCAACTATATGGATTGTTCCGTTTGAGTTAACTCTTATTACAGAAGGATCAGAAGAAGTAATTGTAACTCTTGCTGTCTTTTGAGTAAGAGGTGTAACTGTTGTTTGTGCAAATTTGTCTAATGAATATGTGTTAACATTAATTAGTTGTTGCATATCCAAAGAACCATCGTCTATTGTGTTATAGAAGATAATTACGTTTTGATCATCTACATAAACAAATCCGTCTTGTTTTGTTTGGTTAACTTCTGCTTCAACATCAATATTTGGAATATTGTTGTTTACTATAACTTCAACTTTTAGAGGAAGATTTGCAAATAAAATTTGTCCATCTGGTCTAACAATGTATGGAAGGCCATCATTAGAGTTAACATCTACTGCCCAGAATTTTTTAACATAACCTGGGTCGCCTTCTGTACCGATATCTTCAAATGTGCCACTTGAAATAACACCTGATGTTCCTAATGGATTATCTGGGTCTAGTAGAGAACTATCAAAGTTGTATGTACTATAATATGTTTTGCCACCACCGATTGAGTCACTGGCTATGCCTAGCATATCAATAGCTATACCATTAACCATACCAAAGCCACGACAATATACATTGTCTATATTGCTTGGGTTGTCCCTAATTAAACCTATAAAGCCACCAACTGAATTTCTATTTTCGCCAGTTACGGCTAAGTTCATAACGCTTGCACAATATGACACTTCGCATTCAACCACGTCCGCTATAAAGCCACCAACTACTTTTGTTACTGCAAGCAATCCTTGACAAACAATATCAGGTAGTGATGATCCTTCAAAATATGAAACAGCATAACAGTAGTTAATTTTGCTCTTGTTTGCTTTGGCAGCAAAACCACCAATATAGTTGTCTGCAGTAATATAAGTTCTTATTCTTGTTTCTGCATCATTATAATTTTCTGCACTGCTATAAACGATATTTGCTCTATCTAATGATCCTGCAAAACCACCTACAACTTCATGTGCAGTGATTTTTACTGTACTAAAACAGTTTGTAATGTTGGCGTTAACTACGCTACCAACAAAACCACCTACATTTCTGAAATTTGATGCATTAATTGTACCTTGAACACAAATATTTGCAATATTGATTGTAGTAACATCTTCTGTATCCAATATAACACCAAAGACACCACCAATACCACAAACAAATGTATCATCTTTGTCTTCTTCTGAAGGGTTTAAAACTGTGATGTTTACTGTTAGATCGTAACCTGCATCACCATAATTTATTTCTGGATTTGCATCATCACCCACACTTAATAAAGAACCACGAGTTATTGTTGCTTTATTTGTCGTACCAACCAAGCCCCCGACATATAAAGCAGAGGTTTGTTCCATAATTGTGATTTTGATATTTCCTGTTACTGTTTGTGTAATAGAATTTTCTATTGTACCAGAACCTTCTAGTGCACCACTTTCGTTAGTACCAGCAATACCTCCAAAGTTGATTGAATAATATGAAGTTATATCTGTGCGCACATAGTTAACTTTACAATCTGTTATGATGCCTCTGTTTATACCAGCAATACCACCAACATTTCCATTAAATTGTGTTTGAATATATTCATATGTTAAATGTAAGTTTCTAATCTTACCACCATTTATGGCAACAAAACCATAATTTAGACCATCATAGGTGTTATTTACATAACTTAGACCTGTGATTTTGTATTGTTTGTAGTAATAAATGTTGTTTTCTGCGTCTATTAGACGAGAATATTTACCATTGAAACCACCTGTAAATTCTTCATGTTCACTTAGTGGCAACCACTCTTGTGTAACATGTATGTCATTTACTAAAACATAAAATTTATCAGGAGCTTCGTTTACTTCGATTAAATCTTCATAACTTGCTACTTGATATGGATAAGCTTCGCTACCGTCAGCAACTGAAATGAATATTTCTACAACACCCTTCCAATCATAAATATATCTATTATCTTTGAAGTCTTTAATTTTGTCTTCTGGGATTATTATTAATCTTGCGTTACCAACCTTGCCTGCTACTGGTGAAATTGTATAAGTATTTGGTTGGTTAGGATTTTGTTCAACAGAAACAATTGCATTTTCTTTGCTTATAATTGGTCTGTTGTTATAAGAATTATCTGCAAAGTCTAGTATTGTATCTGAGCCTTCTGCAAGTAAAACCCATTTTACTTTGTTATTAAAAACACCAGTTGAAGGTTGTGTTGTAATTTTTAAAGTAGCAGATTGAGTGATGCCTTCTTTAAAATAAAGCATATTATTTACAGCGCCATCAACAGTCAAAGATTCTACTGTAATAGGGTCTCTAATAATAACTTCTCTTGACGCTGTAAGAGTTTTTGAATATTCTTGAATTTCTACTACGATTGCGATTCTCTTTGGGAATTTATCAATTTCGTAATCAGGATTAATTCTAAATGTTGTACCATCATAAATTAAGATGTCAGAATTTTCTAGCCTACCATCTACACGAACTGAGAATTTTTCTGTTCCGTTAAATGTTGCATTAACTGGGTCACAACTAAAATTCTTAGTGATTGAAGTATATTGAACATTTGCTCCGTACAAGTCAAACCAACCAAGTTTCTTTGGGTTATAAAGTTCTTTTTGTTTTAGAGTAAAGTCAATAGACTTAATTGGAATATAAGCTTTTACATTAAATGTTTTTTCGATTGTATCTCCATCATAATTTGTCATCACAACCTTGATATCGTAAGAAACATTTTCTTCTGTTTGTGTTAAGAAGTTGAAGCTATTTGTCGCTACTGTAAATGTTAGGTTACCATCTTCAAAAACACCTTCTATTTCTTCTAATTCAACTTCTGTTGGAGTTTCGCCACCTATGTATTTTTTTATAGCATAACTTATTTCATAATACTGAGCATTGATTGGGTTTGTTGTATAAATTAGATTAATTTCTCTTTCGTTTTTAACAATCATTTGCTCGATAGAATTGTTTGAAACAACTTTATCACCAAGGTGGTTTTCTTGTGTATTTAAATCTACACCTATGAAGAAATCACTAATTGGTTTGTAGACGTCTACATTAAAGTATTTTTCTGTATCAAGTGTTGTGCTTGTTACAAATATTCTTACTTTACCAACTGATGCTGGAATAAGCCTAAATGCTGTGCCTACTTTTTCTACTTTAACAATATCTTCGTTGGCACTTCTTACAACAATTGTTGAAGGGTCGGCACTTGGAGGAGTTAGTTCAAAACCAATGTCTAGCGCTGGAATTGCGTCAATGTTAATTTTTACTGAACTTGCTTCACCAAAACCAGAAGTTTTAGTTGCTCCATTTTCTACATAAGTTACTCTATCGATACTTTCGATACCTTGTTTTACAAGCAATGTAACTGTTGTATAAGCTTTTAAGTCAAGGTTTGTTGTATCAGGATTAACAGCTTCGATATATAATTTAAATCTTCCGCTGTCGGCAACTGTAACTTGACCATCTTTTATTTTGATAAAGAATTGTGTATTATTGCTAAATTCTGTACCAACAATATCTATTGGACCGTTTGCTCTTATTTCAAAATATTTATTAACTAAGTCTTGTGTATTAATCTTAGTTTCGCCATCAAACAATGTAACTGTGAATTTACCATTTTGGTCACTTACTTCACGTGGGTTGCTTACTGCAACTAACATTTCTGTACCATTAGAAAGGTCGTTTGTGTATAGTGGCAATTGATGAGCAACGCCTTTGTTTAGAACAACGTTATTTATTTCAAAGTCTTTTGCATATAGGTCACACACCAAAGGAAGCTCTTTATAATAATCAAACTGTCCTTCAAAGCCTGTAAGCTCAATATCGAATCTTAGTTTATAGTCAAGATTATATCTTATTGCACTAACTCTAAAATAGAATTGTTGAGATCCGTTAATTGTTTTACGTTTTGAAATATCTTCGTTAACCATTACTGGTGAAGATGTTGTAAACGGTGGGGTTACTATTGTAATATTGTGTCTAGTTTTTACAGTTAAGATTACTTCTACTGTGTTAAGTGTATCAACGTTTTTGGCAAGGGTTATAGGATCAATAATTAAGTTTGCATCAACAACGTCTTCTAATGCATTGCCTTTGTATAGATTGATGTTTTCAGGTAAGATTTCATCAATTATGTAAACTCTCGCTTCTGCTGCTGGAATACCAGGCTCTGGATTACCCACATGGTCAACTAATCTTGCTAGTACTTCTACATACTCTAATGCAGTATTGCCATTGATAATTGTTAACACACCGGTATCTTGGTCAATAGTAATATCACTTGACGGATTTTTTAATTCAAATTTGATAAATGTTTGATTACTATCTTTTGGCTCAATTGAAAGAGCTGTATTGTAATCTATCTTAACGCTAGCACCAGTTTTGCGAGTAACAGCTAAACTAAATGTGTCTTTAAAACTAATTGCGCTAGCTTTTTTGATGATGTTAATATTTAAACTTGCAGTCTTACCACCCTCACTTGTTCTAACAGTCATTATTGTAGAACCAGGAGCAAGCGCTGTTAAAGTCTTTTTAACACCTTTGCTTACCATATTGTTTGCAGAGTTAATAGAGATAATTTCAGGATTAGAGAAGCTAAATGAAGGAACATAATTAAAACCTTTTGGTGCACCACCCATTGTAACGGTGATTTCTTCTGACGATCCACCGACATATAAAGTTATACTACCATCTGCTGCTCTGGCTTGCTCTGTGGTAATACTAATGGTAAGGTTATCATACCTTCCATCGCAACCAAAGATAAGCCCTGTAAGGCCTATAAAAACTATCATAAAAATGGTCAATAACTTTTTCATATTTCCCTCTCTAATTTTTGCTCATATTTTCTGCAAAATAATATGATGCCAATTTAACATTTTAATTATATTTATTTTGTCACAAAGTGTCAAATAAATTACTAGTTATATATATAATATATAT
>JAZRTN010000016.1:0-13022 GCA_045652045.1 Clostridia bacterium | reverse complement strand
ATATTTACATTTGTTTGGGGGTTATTATGATAAAGATAAAAGTAGTTTGTGTAGGTAATTTAAAAGAACAATATCTTTTGTCTGCCCAAACCGAGTATTCTAAGCGTTTGGGCAAATTTTGTAAATTGGATATTATAGAGTGTCAAGAGCAAAAAATTGACAACGTAAATTCAGTGGGTTCAATACAAAAAGCACTTGAACAAGAAGCAACATTAATCCAAAAACATCTATCAGGATATGTAATAGTGTTAGATGTACTTGGTAAACAATTTACTAGCGAAGACTTTGCTGATGTTATACAAAAAACCACCCTTAGCGATAGCCAAATAACTTTTGTTATAGGTAGCTCTCACGGGCTTAGTGACAGCGTCAAGCAAAAGGCAAATTTAAGACTAAGTTTTTCAAAATTTACCTTCCCACATCAATTAATGAGAGTGGTATTGTTAGAACAAATTTATAGAGCGATGTGTATAAATAATAATGTAACTTATCATAAATAGGAGTAAAACATTATTATTACATTTAATCGTATCCAAAATTCAATTAATAAACTAAAAAAAACAACTAAGCATTTTAGTATAGGCAAAACAGTTATGCAACAAGATATTTGGTGTTTTGTGTTGGGAGAAGGTGCCAAAAAAATAATTATCCAAGCATCAATACACGCAAGAGAATATCTTACTAGTATGCTAGTTATGCAGCAAATAGAATATTTAAAAAACTTTTATTTTGATGCAACAATATATTTTGTACCCCTTGTAAATGTAGACGGTGTAAAATTTGTGTTGCAGGGAGAAAAGGCTTTTAATAAACAAAAAGCAAATTTTTTAAAAAGTATTTGTGCTAACCATAAACTTCATAAATCCAATATTAATGGTGTTGACTTAAACACAAACTTTGATGCGCTGTTTGGTATGGGCAAAAGTAACCTTACTTACCCAAATTACCAAAATTATGTAGGGCCATATCCCCATAGCGAACCAGAAACGCAGGCACTTGTTAATTTGACAAACATAGTCAACCCAGACTTAACTATAAGTTATCACCTAAAAGGTGAAGTTATATATTACGGTTTTGAAGGGCAGAGCAAAAGTTCCTTTATACTAGACAAAACTATTGTAAATAATTTGTGTAAATACACTACATACAAGCCCGTATTGACACACAATAGCTGTGGTGGGTATAAAGACTATTGTATTACGCACTTTGGCATTCCTAGCTTTACAATAGAAGTAGGTCAAGACAAATTCTCACATCCATTTCCAGATAGTGAGCTTAATAACATCTTTAATAAAAATAAACTTTTACCACTAATCGCAGTAAAAGAATTGGAGAAAATATGCAACAATATATGAAGCAGGCTATAAAACAGGCCCAAATCGCCTTTAAAGCCGACGAAGTTCCTGTTGGGGCAATTATAGTCAAAGATAATGTTGTCATTTCTAGGGCGTATAATAAGCGTGAAAACAAACAAAACGCTTTGTATCACGCAGAAATTTTGGCAATAGATAAAGCTTGCAAAAAACTTAATACATTTAGACTAAACGACTGTGTTATGTATGTGACCTTAGAGCCTTGCCCAATGTGCGCAGGTGCTATTATTAATGCACGACTAAAACAAGTTGTCTTTGGAGCATATGATGCTAAAAGGGGTTGTGTAGGCAGTATATATAATTTGCTTGAAGACAAAAGATTTAACCATAATCCACAAGTACAAGGTGGAGTTATGGAAAAAGAGTGTAGTCAACTTTTGTCTGACTTTTTTAGTAAAAAAAGACTTGAAAATAAGGAGAATACTTGCCAAAATTAATTGCATTGACAATTAAAAGGTTAGTTGCTAAAATAATCGTATGGAAACAGTAACATTACAAACAATAGATACATCAAAACTATCTCAAACCCAACCAACTTCCAAAAAAACTGATAGCGTTTCTGTTATAGTTTTGCTTGTAAAAAATGATAAATTTGTAGGCATAGATAAGCCTTGGCAAATTGACATCTTAGGTAAAACTATGCAAGACTGGGTAACCCTTGCTTGCAGTGGTAGAAAAATTACCTATGTAGAGTATGACAATAAGCAAGAAATTATCCCTACAATCAAACCTTATCTTGACGACAGCGAATATACAATGGTAGTTTATAGTGACACACCACTTTTAAAACAAAACACAGTAAATGATGTTATAGACTACTGCCTACTTAAACAACCAAGTGTGTGTAAACTTACCCGTGGTTATGTGTTTAATACCAATTTTGCTAAAAACGCAGATAAAATCTATACAGCAGAACCAAGATACTTTGATGAAGAAGATTTTATGACAGCATTTAGCAACAAGCAGCTTATGATTATCGAAGATATTATGAAAAATCGTATTATCGATTTTCATTTAAGAAATGGTGTGCGCATTATGGATGCCAACACCACAACCATAGGCGCAGATGTTACTATTGAAAAAGGCACCCAAATTTACTCAAACAACACAATTATTGGTGTGTGTTATATAGGTAAAGATGTAGTTTTGTATCCAAACAACTTTATCCAAAACAGCATTATTGATGATGAGTGTACTATAACATATAGCGTTGTAAAAAACTCAAAAGTACCAACCCAAACAAAACTTGGACCTTTTGAAAAAATAATTCAATAACAAAACAACACAGTTTTTCATATAACTTTATATGGAAAATTATATAGAACCAACCGTTATTATAGAAAAAGATGTCACAATATACTCACCTAATACAATTTTAGGCAAAACTCATATAAAAAGTGGCACAATTATCTATCCAAACAATTTAATAGTAGATTCAACCATAGGTAGTAACTGCAAAATATACAGTTCAACAATCTCAAACTCTACCGTTGGCAATTTTGTCAGCATTGGACCTAACGCCCATCTTAGACAAAATACAGTCTTAGGTAACAACATTAGAGTTGGTAACTTTGTCGAAATAAAAAATAGCACAATCTTAGACAATACAAAAATAGCCCACTTAACTTATGTGGGAGACGCTTATGTAGGAAAAAATTGTAATTTAGGTTGTGGAGTGGTATTTTGCAACTATGATGGCAAAACAAAACACAAAACTACTCTTGGCAACAATGTCTTTGTTGGTAGCAATGTAAACTTAATTGCTCCAATACATATTCAAGATAATTGTTTTGTCGCAGCAGGCTCTACTATTACAAAAAGTATTCAAAAAAACACTTTTGCTATTGCAAGAGCAAAACAAATAGACAAACCAAAAAAGGATTAAGTATATGTATCTAGTTGTAGGCCTAGGCAACCCTGGGGACAAATACCTAAAAACATACCATAATTTAGGTTATATGAGTATAGATATACTAGCGGACAAGCTAGGTGCAAGTTTTTCTAAAACAAAATTTAACGCGAATGTTGCCACTTGCAAATACAAAGGTGACAATATTGTTATGATAAAACCTCTTACATTTATGAATTTGAGTGGAGAGAGTGTAGTTAAGTTTGTTCAGCTTTACAAACTTAAACCAAACCAAGTTATAGTACTATGTGATGATATAGACCTAGACAAAGGTGTAGTTAGATACCGTGAACACGGCAGTGCAGGTACACATAATGGTCTAAGAAACATAGTGAACCATATAGGTGAAGGCTTTAAGCGTATAAAAATCGGTTGTGGTTTTGATAGAAGTATGGATCTTGCAGACTTTGTTTTAAGTCAAATAGACCCACAATCTTTCGAACTAATAAGCCCAGCGCTTACAAAAGCCAGCGACAAGGTCTTAGAAGTAATAGACCTAGAAAACAAATAGTATGTATAGTTTTATTAATATAAAAAAATTGCAAAGCCTTATCTCTACCCAACGCCACATATCAGTTAGTGGTCTTGGAGTAGGCGAGAGGGGATATATTGCAGATAATATTTCACAAGGGAGACGCTTACTTTATGTTGCTCCCGATTTTTTCGTTGCAAAAAATATCCAAAAACAACTTAAATCCCTTGGCAAAAAGTGCTTAATTATAAGTGACAAACTACCAGTCTTGTTTGGTGTTAACGAAAAAACAAACCCTATTTTTAGTGAATATATTACAGCACTTAACTCTATTGTTGATAAAAGTATAGATAGTATTATAGTTTTGCCACAGGTTTTACTTCAAAAACTGCCTAATCCACAAACTTACAAATCTAACTCACTTATCCTAGATGTCGGCAAAGACTATTCTCCACAAAACACAGCCCAACTTTTAGTAAGTATGGGTTACAGAAGAGTAGACAGGGTAGAAAACCACGGCGAATTTAGCCTAAGGGGCGACCTTTTAGATGTATATATCAATGGAGACAATTTTGCAACACGCATAAGCTTTTTTGGTGACGAGATAGAAAGTATCAAACTTTTTGATGCGTCTACTCTAAAAACTATCTCATCAAAAACTCAAATTAAACTTATGCCAAACTCTCTTGTCTTTGTCAATGACAAATTAAGAGAAGAAGTGTTGGTTAAAATCAAAAGCGAATTATCAAACAAAACTCTACAACCAGACAGTCTACTTAGACTAAACGAAGTTGTTCAAAATCAGCTTGATTTTATCCAAAACAACATTACAATTTCTACTCCATTTATAGCGCCATTTCTTGATTATTATGATAGTAGTATTGTTGATTATTTTGACCAAAATGATTTGATAATTTTTGACGAACCAAAGATTATTTGCGATACACTTTCTCAAACTTTCCAAGAGCAGACAGAGTGGTTTGACGAGTTTGAGAAGGCGGGTGAAATACTTTCTTCGCACAGAAATTTTATATTAAATCGCCAAGATGTTTTTAACAATATTGATGACAAACATCTACTTGCATTTATAAGAATTTCTAACCAAAACAAAATTTTTATTCCACAAAATATTATGACATTTAGATGTGTTCCTACACAAAAATATTTTAACGATTGGAACGCACTAAGTTACGAACTTAATGTATATAACAAAAACAAAACAACAGTATTTTTAAGCTGTGGTTGTGCTCTTACTTATAACAAAATCAAGTCAATGTTAGATAGCTTCCAAGTTAAATACAACGAAGTAAATTCCCTTGACGAACTAGTTGATTTTGAGATAAATATCAGTGCAACAAACATACCAATAAGCGCTGGTTTTTATGAAGATGGCTTTGTGTTAATAGGTAGTGATGACCTTAATCAAAACCCAATCAAAGAACAATCTCAACAAAAAACCACTGTCGAAAAACAAGCTTATCTTCCAAAAGTTGGTGACTATGTTGTCCACCAAATACACGGCATTGGTAAGTGTATTGGTATACAAAAATTAAAGCTAACTTCAAGCTTGCACGACTATATTGTGATTGAATATCTTGGTGGAGACATACTATATCTTCCTACCGAAAACACTGATTTAATCAGTGCATATGTTGGCGAATTTTCACCAAAATGCAACAAAATTGGTGGCGCAGAATTTTACAAAACAAAGCAAAAAGTTAAGTCTTCTGTCAAAAAAATGGCAATAGATTTAATCAAAATTTACTCTCAAAGACAAGCCAAAAAAGGCTTTGTTTATAGCAAAGATACCTACCTACAACAAGCCTTTGAAAACGCCTTTCCTTATACTTACACGACTGACCAGTCGGAAGCTATAAGCCAGATAAAAAGGGACATGGAAGGCTCTCAAATTCTCGACCGATTGGTCTGTGGAGACGTTGGTTTTGGTAAAACAGAAGTCGCTTTATGTGCCGCATATAAAGCAATTCAAGACGGAAAACAAGTCGCGATTATTTGCCCAACAACTATCCTTTGTGAACAGCATTATAACACTTGTGTTTCTCGTATGAAAGACTTCTTTGTTCGTATTGGCGTAATTAATAGATTTAAATCAAAATCAGAACAGTCACACATTTTAGAAGATTTAAAAAACGGCGACATTGATATCATTTGTGGCACACACAGACTACTATCTAACGACGTAAAATTTAAAGACTTAGGTCTACTAATTTTAGACGAAGAGCAACGCTTTGGTGTTGAACATAAAGAAAAATTAAAGTCAATAAAAAACAACATAGACGTTATTACTTTGTCAGCTACACCAATTCCTAGAACTTTGTATATGTCACTTGTTGGCATCAGAGATATCAGCTTTTTAAATACTCCACCAAAAGACCGTATCAACACCGAAACTTTTGTTATTGATTACTCAGACACTTTGCTTGTTGATGCGTGCAAAAAAGAACTTGCTCGTGGAGGACAAGTGTTAATTGTTTATAATAAAGTTCAATCCATTTACGACTTTTATGCAAAAATTGCAAAACTACTTCCAGAGGCAACAATTGGTGTTGCACATGGTCAAATGCAGCCTAAGGAATTAGAAGACAATATATACAAACTTTTCACAAAACAAACACAAATTTTAATAAGTACAGTCTTAATCGAAAATGGTATCGACTTGCCTTTTGCAAATACATTAATCGTAATTGATGCAGACAAGTTGGGTCTATCACAACTTTATCAATTACGTGGCCGTATTGGTCGTAGCACAAGATCATCATATGCATACTTTACTTTTGAGCGTAACAAAATTTTGTCAACCGAAGCATACCGTAGACTAGATGCCTTAATGGAATTTAGCGAAATGGGTAGTGGTTACAAAATTGCTATGCGAGATTTAGAAATAAGAGGTGCTGGTGACATACTTGGCGCAGAGCAGTCAGGACATATGGAAAAGGTAGGTTATGACCTTTATATCAAACTACTTAACGAAGCTGTTAGCGAACTTCAAGGCAAACAAACACAAGAAGTTAAAGAAATCAAACTTGATATAGAACTTAACGCATATATTCCACAAGAGTATGTTGTCGGTGACGAGACACGAATTATGTACTATACCAAAATAAGCAAAATTACTTCAAAACAAGATTTAGATAATTTAAAACAAGAGATGCAAGACAACTTTGGTGAGTTGCCAAGAGTGGTAGAGCAACTGCTTATGGTTGCTTATATAAAGAGCCTTGCACAAAAAGTTTATGTCAAAAACTTGTCTATACACAAAAATGGCGCAAAAATTGTGTTCTATCCAGAAATAGAGCAGTCACAATACTATCAAAAACTGCTAGATAACTGTAAAGTCCTTAGAAAAAATGCCAATAATTTATTAGAAACATCTATCGATTTTGTGTCGTCTTTACAAGATACACAAGACAATGTCGTAAAATTTCTATCTAATTTGTCGCAAAACTAACAAATTGTGTTTGATTTTATTAAATTATTTGTGTATAATGAATTTACTTATGTGGTAAAATTGTCTAAAATATATTTCATAAAAATATATTACGCAGTTTACCAATCCCATTAGTGCTTAAAATTAGGAGACCATAATGAAGAAAAAACTTTTTAGCATTTTATTATGCTTTATGTTATCAATAGGAGTTTTAACAGGTTGCGACACTTTCAAAAAAGATAACCAAGCTTATCTTTCACAAGTTGTTGCAAGAGCTGGCGATGTAGTTATCACAAAAGAAGAGTTCGCAAACGGCTTTTATAACTACGGCAACCAACTAATGCAAGAAGGTGGCACAAGAAAAGAAGCAGTTAAACAAACTATCGAAATGCTTATCAACCGTGAATTGTTAGTTAACCATATCAAAACTCTTGCTGCCAAAGAAGTAGCCAAAGAACAAAAAGATTATGTTTATGAACTAACCAACAAAGAATATAACGCAGCCGTTAAAGAAAGTTGGAGTTATATTGATGAGCAAGTTAAAGAAATTGCCCTAAAATATGTTGAAAACCCAGAAGACATCTTTAAACAAGAAGAAAATACAGAAGAACCTAAGTTCAAGCCAGAAACAAAGTTCGAAGCAAAGCTAGAACTTGTTACAGTTGGTGAAGAACAAGTTATTAAACGTAAAGCAGCAACGTTTGAAAATGATGATGCAAAACTTAACATTCTAAACTATCAAAAACCAGACTTTACTTCACAAACAATCATAGATAAAGCTTGGAAGGAATATATCCAAGGTTTAAGAGAAACAGATGCTCAAAGAGGTAGCTATGGTAAAACTCAAACTCAACTTCTTCAAAAAGAGTTAAAGAGAGTGTTTGAAGTTAACCTAGATAACGCATACCTAACTAAGTTCCAAACAACTTATGAAAACAACTATGGTTATGACGAAGAAGGTAAATTAACTCAACAAACAATCCAAAACATCATAAACTACTACACAAGAGTTTACAACGCAAACGTAGAAGAGTTTAACGTAACAGAAGCTGGATTTTTTGGCAACGTAACTTCAACAACAAATAGAAAGAATTATTTCTATTATGGCGAAGGCGAAAAAGTTTTAGAAGTTCAACACATACTAGTAAAATTTGACGAAGACAAAATTAAAGCAATTCAAGAAGACCCATACCTTACTACAAGCGAAAAAGAAAGCGCAGTAGCAGCATTAAAGACAACATCTGGCACAATCGCAACAATGCGCGACGAAAAAGGTTTCGAAACAGAAACAAAAATGTCAGTTCAAGAACTTTATGACAACGTAATTATGGGCCTTGTTGCACAAGCAGACAGTGCATTTACTCGTGGTACAGAAGCTTATGCAAACTTTATGGCAGAAGAATTTAACAAATTAATTTATGCTTACAACCAAGACGAAGGTATTATGAATGCTCAATTCGATTATGCAATTGGTTCAAACAAATATTCTCCAATGGTAGAAAGTTTCACCAATGCTTCTCGTGACCTTTACAACAATGGTTACCTTGGTGCAGTATCTGGTATCGTAGAAAGTGAATATGGTTACCATATCATTATTTTAAACAATGTTTTAGCAAATATTGACCCAGATATCGTTGACGAAAAAGTTTTATACGGTATGAAAACAAGCCGTTCTGCTGTTGCAGAAGACAACTACCTAGAATATATCCTAGGTCAACTTTCTAGTGAAGAATACACTTCATACGAAACAAGAGTTTTAAACTCTTTAAAATCAGGTTTAAAACAAACTTATTACAAATCAGCTTACAAAGATTACCTAGACTAAAAATAAAAATGGAAAGTTAATAAACTTAGCTTTTCCATTTTTTCAAGTAAACTATAAGGAGGTTTTTATGGCAGAAAAAGACAGTATGCAAAAACAAGTTGTTGTTGACTCAGTCAAAGACAATGCGCTAGACCAAAAGTCACAAGATGTTCAAAGACCAAAAGCCACAAAAAGATCTCCTAGACCAAAAATCGACAAAGAAAAACTTAAAGTTAGAGTTCCTATTCTAAAAAGTCACAAACAACTTAGATCTAACTATTGTGCCAATTTTAGCCAAATAAAGTATTTTACTATCTTAGATAAAGGCTTAGAAAAAATTAAGTCTATCAAAGAGAAAAAAGAAATTAAAGAGTTTAAAGAAGCCGAAAATGTTGTCGTAGAAAGAAAATCAAAAAAGAAAAAAGTAATGAATATAGTGTTTTTAATGTTAAACATTATATTTATTGCAACATTTATATTTGTCCAAGGTAAAAACGGTCTTGTAGCTCCACCTGATGAGTTGCACGCAAACTGGTGGTTCTTAATTGTTGCTATGGGATTAGTACTTTGCTGGATTATTCTTGATACATTTAGATTCCATGTTCTTATACATAAAGCCATTGGCTTTGGTAGACTTGGCCTTGCATACAAAATTTCAGGTCTTGGCAAATATTACGATATTGTTACACCTTTCTCAACGGGTGGCCAGCCATTCCAGATTTTCTATGCAAACAAATATGGTATTAAAGCAGGACATTCAGTTTCCATTGCAATGTCTAAATATATGTTCCAACAAATAGCTTACTTTATATTAGTAACAGTAGTTATGTTTTCTAACTTGCGAGTAAGCGCAGGCGCTGCAACTGGCGTTGTTGGTACTTTGATTAATACATTAAGCTGGATAGGTTATATAGTTATTGCAGTATTAATGGGTGGCATTTGTTTAATTATGTTAAACAAAAAAGTCGGCGTTTCTATTGTAGTGTTTTTCTTAAAGCTATTCTGCAAAATATTCAAAAAAGACTATAATGCACTATTCCGTAGCGTTATGAAAACTGTTACTGCATGGCAAAACAGTATGCGTAAATACAAAAAATCACCTTTTGTATGGATGAGTTGTTTGACTGCTTCTGTTGCGTTCTATCTAGTGCAGTATTCTATACCGTTCTTTATATATTGTGCGTTCGAAGGTTATCACCCAGAAGTATGGTCACAAATTTTGACTATGAGCATAATGGTCGACTTGGCACTTAGCATTTATCCTGTCCCAGCCGGTGCAGGTCTTGCCGAAATATCATTTGATAGTTTCTTTAAAGGTCTATTCCATTCAAGCACACTTTGGGCTATGCTTATATGGCGTTTCTTAACATCTTACTTCTTTGTATTGCAAGGTATTACTATTATTGTTTATGACTATGCAATTGGTAACAAACGTCGTATTAAATATAATCATATCTGGATTCAAAGAGGATTACAAAGATCAAAAATTTTGAAAAAACTTCCTCCAAAAGAGCAAGCCGAAATGTTAGGGGCTCCACATCCGGAAAATATTGAATAAAACAAAAACACACTTTTTAGTGTGTTTTTTTTGTTATACCAACTTGCTTGGTCGCAAAGTGTTGTCATATATACTATATACATCTACAAGTCGTTTTAAATCTTGTGGCTTATTTCTAAAAGTGTTGCCATCTAGGGGAGTTCTGTCCATAAACAAAACTTTATTGTCTTTGCTATTCGGTAAATATCCAAAGTATGGCTTAACACCAACCCCACAAAACAACTCAAAACCAAACTCTTTTAAAAGCAAGTGTTTTTTAGATAAATTTTTATTATTATCAAACACTTCCCACTCTCCATAAGGATAAACATATATATTTGTTTTACCTACTAGTGGTTCGACTTGTTGTTTCCATAATTGCAATTCTTTTAAAAATTCACTATCAGTTAGTTTTTTCATATGATAGTGCCCAAAGCTGTGGCTTGCAAAAGTCCAACCCAAACTTTTTAATTTTTGTATTATTGGTTTTACCTTTTCCTGTTCTAGTTTATGGGCAGGATTTTTTATTTGTGTTCTATATCCTAATATCCCATCATAGCCAGTAAGACATAATACGCCCCTTGCTCCTTTAAAAGAAAAGTCAGGGTGGTCTTTAATAAAATTTTCCATAATTAACACAAACTCATCATCATAGTTTATTTGTGGAGATTTGTTTTTTGTAAAACTCGCAAGATTACCATTTTTATCTAATATAAGTTTGTCTATCATACCAAGATGCATTTTTTTGTGGTCGTAGTTTACATCGTCAAAAGATATAATTAACGGCTTTTTGCCTTTTGGTAGGTACAGTGGTTGTTTACAAGCAACTCCGTTTTTTGTTTTAAAAGTAGAATTCATATTAACTAATACGTAATTATTTTGGTATAACTGCTGCAAAACTTTTTTAAACTCATCTTTTGTTATACAGTCTATATCATAGTTTTTTTGCATAGGGTTGTTTTTATTGAAACTAAGTTCTGGGTCGCTAAGCAAACAGTGCGTAAATACGTGCTCAATAGGGCCTATGTATAAAACCAAATTACTATCAGTATAAGCTCTTGTATTATTAAACATTTGAACAAAAATAATTAATACAACAAACAAAAAGTATTTTTTCATAATTTATCCTTTTTTTTGATAGTATGTGTCAAAAATTGAAATTTTTTATTTTGTTGGTTTAAAAATTTTTGTTTTTGTAAATATTTTAGGTATGAAAAAGTTCGCAATAGTATTTTTTATATTTGTGTGTCTTATGTGTGTAGGACTGTGTAACTATGACTTTATTCAATCAGTAGCAATGCCGAAAGACGCAATATATTCTATTTATGTATCAAGAGACTATGTGCCCAATGTAGAAGGTGTTAGTTGTGTAAAAAATGGTAGCATAAACATTGTTTCGTGCAACGCAAAACAAGCTGATAAGCTTTATTCTAGATTTGATAAAGATAGCATTGTGGGGCAGAGTTTTAAGTTTGAGTCGACATATCAAGAATTTTTAAACTACACAAATAACCTTGATGCACAAATTGTTTCAACCGAAAAGTTTGACAATATAACTAGTATTTATTGTTGTTCAGACAAAATTGAAGATTCAATATATTTATCAAGTGGCAAGGTTAACTTACAAATAGCCTATTCTAATGGTTATGTAACTGTGGGTAGTCCAGTTATTATTGGTAGTTTTTAGTATAAACATATTTTAGTTGTCAATACTACTTATATATTAAATAAAGAAGGGGTTTTTATGGAAAAACAATCAAAAAAACAAAAATTTAAATTAAAAGATTGGGGTTTTTTAGCTTTTGTGGTGTGTTTGGTGATGGGGCTTGCATTGTTTGTTGGGTTATATACGCCTAAGGAAAGCGAAGTGTTAAACAATAACGAAAATGTTGCAACTTCTGCTGAGGGCGTAGAGTTTATGATGCCGGTAGAAGGTGAGTTATTAAAAGACTTTTCGGACAAAAGACTTAAATACAACTCAACCCTAAAACAATGGGAATCTCACAAAGCTGTTGATATTAGCGCCAAGGAAGGTGCGCCGGTAGTTAGTGTGTTAGACGGAACAATTACAGGGATAGAAACCACTCACCTAAAAGGCACAACTGTTACTATTACTCACAAAAACGGCCTAGTAACCATATATAGTTCGCTAGGGAGCGAATTGTCTGTAAAACTTAACGACCAAGTCAAAAAAGGTCAGCAAATTGGGGTAGTTTCGTTAAGCGCTAAGGGTGAATCTAATGATGGCCCACATTTACACTTTGAAGTAATCAAAGATGGAGTTAAGGTTAATCCCAACCTTTATTTAGATTTTGGTCAAAAATAATTGCTTAAAGCATTTGTACAAAAAATGTTTTAAAAAAATTTTGTTAGTTTAAATAGTTAAAATTACTTTACTAAATCAAAATATTAATATATACTTTTGTCATAGTTGAATTGAATTCGGAGGAAAATTATGACATTAGAAAAAGTTAAAGAA
>JAZRTN010000015.1:0-4534 GCA_045652045.1 Clostridia bacterium | reverse complement strand
AATAACTCTTCTATCAGCTACGTATTTGAAGGCAATGTTTGGATTTGCTAAGATAAATCTAGAAATTATGTTTGTGATATAACCTTCTTCGGTTTTGTCACTTTTTAAAAATTTTGCTCTTGCAGGGGTGTTAAAGAATAAGTTGTTTACAGTGATATATGTGCCTGCTGGAGTGCCTTTTTGAACTGGTTTAGATATTTTGCCACCATCAACTTCAATTTCACCACCAAACTCACAGTCTTGTGTTTTTGAAAGTAATGTTACTTGGCTAACTGATGCAATACTTGCAAGTGCCTCACCTCTAAAACCTAATGTTGAGATATTATCTAGGTCGTCTACACTACTTATTTTACTTGTTGCGTGTGGTAAAAAAGCCTTTGTTAAATCATCAAAGTCTATACCCTTACCATTATCGCTTACTTTGATACTTTTTGTGCCACCATTTTGAATTTCAATAACAATGTGTGTAGCACCAGCATCCAGGCTATTTTCGACAAGTTCTTTCACAATAGAAGATGGTCTTTCGACAACTTCTCCTGCTGCTATACGGTTATATATTGAACTATCAAGTACATTTATCTTAGACAAAATTATATTACTCCTTTTTTGCCTTTTCTACTAAATCATTTAAAATTTCAAACGCTATAAGTGGGGAAACCGTGTTCATATCTGTGTCTTTTAGCATTTGAATAATTTGGTTGTTTGTTTGAGATAATTGCTTTTGTGGTAGAGGTTGCTCATCAAAAAGTTTGGTGTTGTTATGTAAGTCGTTTTCTTCTAACACGTGTAAAATTTCTTGTGCTCTTTTGATAACTTGTTCGCCAATGCCAGCAAGTGAAGCTACCTCTATACCAAAGCTCTTATTTGCTCCACCACGGACAATTTTGCGCAAGAATATAACTTTATTATTATATTCTTTTACAGAGATGCGATAGTTTTTTACGCCTTCTAATTGGCCTTCTAGATCAGTAATTTCGTGATAGTGTGTTGCAAAAAGAGTTTTTGATTTAATGTTTGTTGTTATATATTCTAACACAGCCCACGCAATGCTTAATCCGTCAAAAGTTGAAGTTCCTCTACCTACTTCGTCTAAAATAAGTAGACTTTTTTTGGTTGCATTGTTTAGAATATTTGCAACTTCAATCATCTCTACCATAAAGGTACTTTGACCATAAGCTAGGTCGTCTGTTGCACCTATTCTGGTAAAGATACGGTCTGTTATGCTTATTTCAGCAAGGTCTGCCGGAACAAAGCTTCCGATATGAGCAAGTAGAGTTATAACAGCTACTTGGCGCATATAAGTACTTTTACCAGCCATATTAGGACCAGTTATAATAAGGGTTCTATCTTGTTTTGTATCAAGGTAACAGTCGTTTGGTATAAATTGCTCATCTTTTAGTAAAGCCTCAACAACTGGATGGCGACCTTCTTTGATATTAATAGTTTTGATTGAATTGTTTATAACTGGTTTTGTGTAGTTGTGTTTTTTTGCAACAAGTGCAAGTGAGCATAAACAGTCAATAGTTGCTACATCTTGGGCTGCTTGTTGCAAATTTTCTACCAAAGTTTTCATATAGTCTTTGGCTTGGTTGAAGATTTGTTGTTCAAGCTTAATTGACAACTCTTCTGCGTTAAGGATTTTTTCCTCAATTTGTTTTAGTTCATCTGTTATATATCTTTCGTGATTAGCAACTGTTTGTTTACGTTGATATCTAAAAGGTATTTGGTCTTGTTGAGACTTATTAACTTCTATATAATAACCAAATACTCTTGTATAACCTACTTTAAGGTTCTTGATGCCAGTTTTTTCTCTTTCAGTTGCTTCTAATGCGCTAAGCCATTTTTGACCTTCGGTTGAGATGTTTTTTAGTTCATCAAGTTCTTTGTTAAATCCACTTTTAATAAATCCGCCGCCTGAGATAACGTTTGGAGCATCTTCGTCAATAGCGTTCTGTAAAAAGGTAGTTAGTTCGTTAATTTGCTCAATGTCTTGAAGTAGGTTTTCAAACTTAGCACTATTTAGAGATCTAACTAAATGGTTTAAGTCTGGAAGGTTTATCAAAGAATTTTTTAGCATTAAGCAGTCCCTTGGCATAATGCTACCATATGAGATTTTGCCTGTTAGACGTTGAATATCGCTTATGTTATTTGTTACACTGCATATATCGTTTAGAAGTATTGGGTTGTTAATTAACTCCTCTACTGCGTCTAATCTTTGGTTTATTTCTACTTCATTGGTTAATGGTTGCAATACCCAGTTTCTTAAAAGTCTCGCACCCATACTTGTCTTTGTATTATCAAGAAGCCATAGTATAGAGCCTTTTTTCTTTTGGTCTCTAATTGTTTCGGTAAGTTCTAGGTTGCGACAAGTAGCAATGTCCATATATAAATAATCGTTATTTTTTTCAGTAACGATTTTGTTGATGCTATTTAGTGCACGCTTTTGAGTTTCTAAAATATATCTAATAAGCGCTCCACTTGCACAAACTGCCTTTTCTAACTTTGCGTAATCAAAGCCAACAAGAGATGTGATGTTAAGCTGTTTTTTGATTGTGTCACAAGCTGTGTTATAGTCAAAAGCATATTCTAGATATGTTTGGAACTTTGGCATAATGTTAAGCTTAACACAAGCAAGAGATGAAACTATCTCAATGGTTTGTTCATTACAAATAATTTCTGCTGGACGTATTCTAACCAGTGCATCATTAAGTTCGGTAACAGCATTGTCTTTAAACTCAGCTACTGTAAACTCGCCTGTTGAGATGTCACAATATGCAATACCAATATCTTGTTTATCTTTGTAGATACTAGCTATGTAATTGTTTTTCTTTTCGTCTAGCATTGAGCTTTCGATAACTGTACCTGGTGTTATAACTCTTATAACGTCACGAGCAACAATTTTGCCTTGTTGTGGCTCTGACATTTGCTCACAAATTGCCACTTTAAAACCGTTGTCGATAAGTTTTGAGATATAAGTTTCGACAGCGTGATAAGGAACTCCACACATAGGAGCTCTTTCTTCTAAACCACAGTTTCTGCCGGTTAGTGTCAAATCAAGTACTTTTGATGCTGTAACTGCATCATCAAAAAACATTTCATAAAAGTCGCCCAATCTATAAAACAATAAGCAATCTTTATATTGCTCTTTTGTTTGCATATATTGTTGCATCATTGGTGAAAGTGCCATATTTACCTCTTAAAATTTTAGGATTTAACCCAAAAGGACAAGTTAAAGAACTTGTCCGATAAGTTTGTTAGATTTGATTTGGCCAATTTTAACCATGTAAAATTCGCCCATTTTGATTTTGTCGTCTGGCATAAGTTGAACTGTTTTGCCACAGTCAGTCTTGCCGATATAGTAACCATCTTTTTGTTCACTTACTAATACTTCAACTGTTTTGCCTTGCATTGCTAAGGTTATTTCTTTACTGATTGCTCTTTCTAAATCTAGAATCTTACTTATGCGTTCGTGCTTAGTTTTAATATCTACTTGGTTATCCATCTTCTCGGCGATTGTGCCACGTCTTTTTGAATACATAAATGCAAATAAGCTTGTGTATCTAACATACTCAATAAGCTCATATGTTTGCATAAAGTCTTCTTCTGTTTCGCCTGGGAAACCAACGATTATATCTGTTGTAAGGTTGACGTTAGGGATAGCTTTTTTGATACGGTCGATTACGCCTTTGTAATGCTCTACTGTATAGCGTCTATTCATTGCGGTAAGAATTTTTGTACTACCAGACTGAACAGGTAGATGTATTGTTTTTGCAATTTTTGGTTCTCTTGCTATAACTTCGATAACTTTATCTGTTAAGTCTTTTGGGTGTGATGTTAAGAACTTAATTCTAAAATCGCCTTCTATTTTACAAAGCTCAGTTAAAAGATTTGCAAAGTTAACATTTTCATCTTCGATATCATTGCCATATGAGTTAACATTTTGGCCAAGCAAAGTAACTGTTTTGTAACCTTGGTTTTGAACAAGGTTTGTTACTTCGGCAATAATGTTTTGCATAGTACGGCTACGTTCTCTACCTCTAACATAAGGAACAATACAGTAAGTACAAAAGTTGTTACAGCCATACATAATATTAACCCAAGCATTAAAATTACTTGTGCGATATACAGGTGTATTTTCAACTATTTCGTGCTCACTTTCCCATACTTCATAAACTGATTTTTTTGTAGCTAGTTTTTGTTGTAGGTATTGTTCAAAGCTAGTAAGGTTGTGCGTGCCAAAAACAATATCAACAAAAGGAAATTTCTTTTTGATATTTTCTGCTACACCTTTTTGTTGAGACATACAGCCACATACGGCAATAATAAGATCAGGTCTTTGTTTTTTTAGACCTTTTAAATCTCCAATATTGCCATAAATCTTTTGCTCTGCACTTTCTCTTATGCAGCAAGTGTTAAAAATAATTACATTTGCAATTTTGCTATCTTCGGTTGCTTTATAACCTAATTTTTCTAACATACCTGCAAGTTTTTCTGATTCGTGTATGTTCATTTGGCAACCATATGTGTTAATTAA
>JAZRTN010000014.1:0-1976 GCA_045652045.1 Clostridia bacterium | reverse complement strand
CTCCCATATATTTTGATATAGTTGCATCTGACATTCCACTAGATAAGTTTTTAAGTAATCCATATCTAATGATGTTGTTTGCATTTTGTGCAGTAGCTAGGTAAGTAATAATTTTCTCATTGATTGTAGCAATATTTTTATCACTCTTACTGTTCATATTAGCTACATTAGTAGCAAAAGCAACAATGTCAGTATATAAAGCACTTAGTTTTGCATTTGTTGGGGTATAGTAATTGTTTAATAGACTGTTTAAAACTTTTGCGCTATATGTTGTGTTTTTGATAGATTTAACAGTCTTTTTGATTTTTGTTATATAATTGTTTTTTGTAAACAAATCATCAAGTGCAACATAGTTGTCGATAGTTTCTGGTAGTTGCTTGTCTTCTGCTAAATCTCTTAGCTGTTTTGTGTAGAAAATAAAGTCGTCATTGGTTGTTTTAGTTAACAAGATAAGTGGTATATCGTAACCAATGTAGCTATTGTACAAAGCTCTTAGTTCGTCTACTTTTTTAACCATTTGTTCAAGAACTGCCTTGCATTGAGCAGTGTCTTCAATGATTATAGCTTGTGTAAAACTTTCTATTCTAAGACTGCTTATCTCTTCGATTTTTTTGTTTAAGTTGCTAACAAAATCTACTTCATCATTTGTGATAAATTGTTCAAGATATTGTTTGCTTGTTTCTAAATCCTGATAAACATATTTTGAAGGGGCTTGTTCGGTTAAAAGTGATTCGTTAAAATACTCATATCTATCATAAACTGTTTCGCCAACAATTGTTGTAGAACTAACATCTCTTTTTGTAGTAGGGGTAAAAAATTGTGGAGCTAAGGCAAGCACCAATATTAATAAACCAGTCATAATAAATATGCTTGGTTTAAAGAATATCTTTTTTAATTCTCCTCTAAATAGTCTAAACATATATAATTCTCCTATGTAAAATACTCTTTGTTATTGAATGCTTGTTGAAGGTAAACCAGAGTTTACTGTCTCTAAGAAAACTTGTTCTAGTGATTTTATAACTGCGCTAATAGAGTATATATCTACGCCGTTACTTACTAGCAAGTTGATGATTGCCGGTATATTTTCTTCACCAAGGCTTACAGTAAGAGTATTTTTCATTACCTCAATACGACCAGGATTAAACTTTGCCATTATTAATTTGCCTGCGTAGTTAGGGAAGTTAACTGTTATTGCTATTTTTTGACCGTATTTGTCGCCACGCTTCATTTGGTCAACTGTTTTTAAGTTAACAATTTTGCCATTGTTAATAATACAGATTGTATCACACATAAGTTCCATTTCTGCTAAGATATGGCTAGATATCATAATAGCGATTCTTTCTTTGTGTGCGATATTTTTTAAAAATCTTCTCATCTCTAAGACGCCGTTTGGGTCAAGACCATTAGTTGGTTCGTCTAAAATAAGTAATTTTGGATTGTGTAATAGTGCTTGTGCTATACCAACACGTTGACGCATACCAAGAGAGTAGTTTTTTACTTTTTCGTTAATACGGTTTTCCATACCAACAAGTCTAACAACTTCGTCAATGCGTTCTTTTGTGATGCCTTTGTACAAACTTGCAAAATATTTTAAATTGTCCATACCAGTTAGGTTAGAGTACATTTCTGGGTTTTCGATAATGCCACCAACATTACGTATGGCTTGTTCAAATTTTTTAGTTATTGATTTTCCACAAATAGTAGCGTCGCCATAAGAAGGTTTAGCTAAACCTGTTATCATACGAATAGCAGTGGTTTTGCCAGCACCGTTAGGGCCTAGGAAACCAAAAATTTCACCTTCGTGTATATCAAAGGAAATATTATCAACAGCTATTCTGTTGCCAAATCGTTTGGTTAAATTAGAAACTTGTAAAACTATATTATCCAAAATAATAACTCCTAATTATAGTTTAACATAATGTAGCACAGTTGTAAATGCACAATTATACATGGAATTTTTTAGATTTAAGTAAGAT
>JAZRTN010000013.1:0-2329 GCA_045652045.1 Clostridia bacterium | reverse complement strand
TATCCGCCAATTGTTGGATCTCCTACTGCTAATATTTTAACTGTATTTGCATATTTACAGTCTCCTTCGTACTCTCTTGTACAATTGTCTACTAATTTACATTTTAATTCTAATGCGTCTTGGATTTTTTTGCTCCATATTGTTTGTTGAAAATGTGTTACTGCCATTTTAATTCCCCCTTTTTAATTTACAATAGGAATTACCATTTCTGCATTGATTTCTCAACGGCTTTGTATAATTCTGGGTTTCTGTCAAAATCAGCTTTTGTAAACTTTAAACTTTCTTCGTATGTATAGAAGTCTTTTACTCCATTATCCTTTGACGTTGCACCCCTCATGCTTCCTATTGTTTCAACCTTTGGCTTAGGTTTTATTTTTAAATACATTTCATATTTTTCTTTAGCAGATAAGCTAGGGTTCAATTTGTTAGCGAACTCTACAAACTCGCTATCGTTTAAAGCCTCTGGCTTAACTCCTATAGTTGCAAGGTCTCTTACTGACTCTTGCCTTTTTCTTTCTTCTGCTAGTTTAGTAAATACTAGCTTTTCTCTAGCTGTCATTCTGTCAATACCCTTGTCTGCAAGTCTATCAACTTCTTCAACTAGATCCTCGTAGCTTGAATTGATAATCTCGTTAGCTTCTGCATTAGCAAGAACTTTTAAATCTGCTTCTGAGTATCTTGGCTCGTCTGGAATAACAATACCTTTTGCCTTATAAAAATCGGACAACTTCTTTGTCGCATCGTCTATATTAGTTGTTCCTAATCCGGCATTTAATACAGTTTCAGTACGGCCATATCTTTCTTGATATTCTCTCTGTAGCTTTGACTTAGCACGTTCTAGCTTTCTTGGTAGTAATTCATCTACCTTTGCATTAACTAACCTATCAATGTCTGCTTGTGTGTACAGTTTTTTTTCGGCGATATTTTCGGCGATATTTTCGGCGATATCGGCGGTGGCAACTGCTACGCCATCAACAAGTGTTTCTGTTGCTTGTTCGTCAACATTTTCAGTAGTTTCTACTACAACATTTTCGTTATCTTCTAACATAAAATACCTCCCATTTTAACGAGTTTGCTTCTCGATATCCATACAGTTTAAAGCCATAAATGCTTGGGCTTGTATAAAAGGATAGTGTGCTTTTAAAGACTTCTCACTATTGGTCTATATATGGAAATTGGATATATAAAAAGCACAATGTAGTATTAGATATTTGTTACCGGTTAAAATACCGGTATCAATCTAACTTACAATGTGCTAATTACCTATTGTTCTACGCTTCCACGTTCTTCTGCTGTCGCTTCTCTTTCGTCTGCTATAGTTTCACGTTCTGCGTTTAGTTGTGCTTGCATTTGTGCTTCTGACATTTGCTCTGCTTGTGCGTCTGGATCACTATTCAAGAATTGGTTAGCACGTTGAGCCATTATGTTTGCTTGTGCGTTGATTGCTGCTATCTTACGTTGTTCTTCTTCCATTAGCTCTATTGCTTCTTCTAGTTTTGCTTTTGGCATTACTGAATCATCGTCTAGTAGTTTTACATATATCTTTAGCTCGCCTAGTCTTTGTACGTTGAATAGTCCATTGTTTAATAGATTCTCTAAGCTTACTTCTTGTGCGAACTTGTCAAATGCTCCTTTAGGCGTTACATCTACTTTTACAGTAGCTTGTAGTTCTTGTAATACTGTTTGTGGAATTGTTACAAGTTGTACTGTTTCTTCGCCTGTCATAGGATCTGTTACATCTTCTTCAAGTGTTATTCCTTCTTGTGAGTACACAATAAACATATCTAGCCATACTCTTACTAAGTCCTCTATAAATGCTTTTAATGAGCTTAATTGCTCTACTAATGGTTGTTGTGCTGCCTGTTGTACTGCTAAGATAGCTTTACCACTTGCACTTTCTGGATCTACTTCTCCTGTTGCTATATCTCCTGCACCTGCTAACTCTCTTGTAACTGATATCAATTCATTTTGTACTTTCTCAACGTCTGCGCTCATTTGTGCCGGTTGTATATGTGCAAATATCTTACTTACATCATCTACACTCATTCCACCTTTAGTCTTTAATGTACCGCCTACTTGGTCTACTGCTGATGGATTCATTACTTTATCCATGTTTACTACTTTTTGTGGATATGCTGTATTCTTAACTGTTATAAGTCTACGCATAATTGTTTTGTTTACTTCGATCTGGTTAGGTATTAGGTGTCTTACTTCTCCTTCTCCTCTTGCACTACCTATCTTCTCTTCCCATAACATATGAGCTACCGGATATAGTGTTAGACCACTCTCTGAGTCTTCTTTAATGTCTAGGAATTTTGTAGCTTTCGCA
>JAZRTN010000012.1:0-1782 GCA_045652045.1 Clostridia bacterium | reverse complement strand
ACTGACAATGGAAAAAGGAGAGAGTTATGAAAAAGAACTTTTTTAAAAAAATAATTATGGGTTCTGTCCTTGCTGTGGGTTGTTTAGGTTTATTAACTGCCTGTGGAGAAGATAAAGATCCAAAAAAACCAGCAACAACTTATACACTAGTTTTTGATGCTGACAATAACGAAGCAACTGCAAATGTTTCTAAGGTTGTTGCAAAAGCAAATCTAAATGACAAGTCAGAGTGGCCAGCAATTGAAGAACAAGATGGTTATGCTGGGGAATGGTCTTTAAAAGGCTGGAAAGGTAACACTGCAACTTTAATTGCTAAATATGGTAACGGCTCAGAACAAAGTCCATTTTTAATTTCAAATGAAACACAATTTAAGAAAATGACAGAGTCTATTTCTCAACAACTACAAACAGAACAAACAACATATCTAAAAAATGGTGAAGTTTCTACTTCTAGCGATTATGACGAATTAGTAACTCAATCTAAATATGCAACTGTTGAAGTTAATAGTTCTACAAAAAACAGCATTAAAACTTGGACATACGAAACAAATAAACAATATTTCCGTCTAGTTAATGATATTAATTTTAACTCAGCAACAATCGCTTCTGCTGGTTATTCATCATTCGAACTTGATGGGACAAAATATAATGTATTTACACAAGAGGCAGAAGGAAAATATAAACTTAATAATGTTTCTAAAACAGTTTTTACATCAGGTAGAATGTTTAATATAATAGTAGACTCAACAGTAAAAAATGTAGACATTTCTCTTACAAATGACCTTGTTCAAATAGCAAACTACACTAGTGGTGGTGTTTATAACAAAGGTTCAGATAGCGAGAGAAGAGATACAACAAATTTCCTTAATATCAAAATAGATTCAAACGGTGCGCCAATTTCACAAATAGGTGACAATTCTAGTGCGTTTATCAGTCACGTTATGCACGATGCTTCTATGAATATAAAAGATTGTGTGATGGACGTTACAAAAATTAATTCATCTGCAAGTTATGCAGGTATATTTGTTGGTGGATATCCAAAAACAGATGGCAAAGTAACTTTTGAAAACTGTATTAATAATACAGATATTACTTCAACTGGTGCTATTGGATTCTTCTTTGGCAACGATACTTACAAAGCAAACAATATTGATCAAAATATTCACGAAATGATAAATTGTGTCAATACAGGAACTTTAATTGGTAGTGAAAAAAGTCATATATTGGCAACTTTCCAAAACAATGGCTCTTCTATAATTCGTTTTAACGAAACAGAAGTTAAATCTCTTGATGGTGGAGTAGATGGTAAATTTACACATTCTAATGGTGGTTCCCTAACAGCCTTAACATTCAAAAATGCAACAATTTCAGGTAACAACATTGTTCTACCGGCTGCATCTTTGAGTCTAGAAAACGGAAAAACCTATACAATTGTAGTAAATGTGGAAAATGCTCTTCACAAACTTGATTGGGAAGACGGTGACAAAAAAGTTTATAGTAGCTTTACAACAAATATTCCTATCACATTTACATTAACAGTTGATGGAGAATATGAAGATTTTGCTATGGAAGATATTTACTGTTCAGTAACAGATGTTGAACAATATTGTGAGCAATATTCTGTTGATCCAACAACAATCCAATGGACTAACGATGCTAATTGCGAATATTATTGGGATAAAACTAATCACATATATGTCATCAATACAACAGATTATTTTGGTGTTATGAAAACAGGCAGCAATGTAGGTAACTATGTAAGATATACAATTGCTGTTAAAG
>JAZRTN010000011.1:0-1588 GCA_045652045.1 Clostridia bacterium | reverse complement strand
AAATCTCTTAAATAGTCTTTGTTACCAGCATAGGTTAACAAATCCAAAACAACAAAGTTATCTTTATCATTATAGTAATAGTGGCAGAAGTTAGATCCAATAAACCCAGCCCCACCTGTAATTAAAATATTCATAATTACTCCTATATGTATCTATATAATACCACATTACACAAAAAAACTACAAGTCTAAACTTGTAGTATTTTATTATTATAAATTAGCCACTGCAATTAAAGATGTTGCATCTCTATATAAAATTGTATAGTCAACTTGGGTTGTTTTTGTTATAACACCATCGATTGAGTTGCCATTAGTATCGTAAATTTTTTCAAACCACATATTAATTACATGTTTACCAAGTGTCTTACCAGGAACACGTGAAAGGTTTCTACCAGTTATATTATCGGTTTGTTCATACCCACCAGTCGCTTCGTTGTAAAAATACACTTCTGATTTTGGCGTTCCTAACGCACTGTAAGAAATTATTCCTACGTTGGCAATAGGAGTACCTGTTTTGTCAACATACTGCTTAAAATCATTGCTCTTATATGCACTAGAAATTGCAAGTGACTGTAATCCACTAAAATCAGATGCTGTTTTGAAGTTGTATGTGTCAAATTTACCTTTTATCTTTATAGTTCCTTGTTGAAAATCTACTGCACAAGGTCCTACATTATTAAAGATACAATCTTCAAAAATAACTGTTGCATCTCCATTGGTATCATTATTTTTACCTAGCTGAATACCACAAGAATTTGTATTTGAGAACAAACATTTGTAAAAAGTATGAGTTGCAGCTTTTTGGTCAACCCAAACACCTTTATCTAAATTTGTAAAATGGACATAACTAAAATATGCATTATCTGTCCTTACTGCAACAGTTTTTGTATAACTTGATACACTTACTGAATTATTATATTGTTTGATGGTTAGGTTGGTTGCACCTTTGCACATACCATATGTTGTTCTTGTAACGTTATTTAAATTTAATGTATATCCATTTCCATAAACCATAGCAAACAAATCGCTTGGTGAAGGGTTGTTAAGTTGAGCAAAAGGTCTTATATTGTCGTCATCTTCTGCCGTTCCCAATGTAGTATGCAAAACCATTGACCAACCATATGAAGAAATGCCGCTAACTAAAAGGAAAGTTTCTTCATCATAAACATTAAATGCACCCTTGATAACAATCATAGAATAGGTTGCTTTAACATCACTTAACTCATAACTTTCTTCATTGTGAACTTTTAGTTCTATAATGTTTTCGCCATCTTGCATATTGCCCAATGTAAAGTTTAATCTACCATTTTCATAATGAGCTTTTGAACTTCCCTCCCCAATAGACCAATATAGTGTATCGGTGTTTGTTGATGGATATGCAAGAGATGTAACTTCTAATAAATTATGGTTAGTTCTTTCGGTTGCTTGTTCATTTTCATAAATGTATGAGTTACTGCCAAAGACGTGCTTTTGCTCATATCCATAGGTGTAATCTAAGCTGTTATCTAACACAACTACTCTTCCATTAATGTTTTGAACTATATCAATATCGTCTAAGGCAAGTAGTTTAACATAAACTTGTGTTTTG
>JAZRTN010000010.1:0-17663 GCA_045652045.1 Clostridia bacterium | reverse complement strand
CATAGGTTCGAGCCCTATTGTTCCCACCAGTAACTATTTTTTATAAAGTTACATATACTAGTACAAGTTTCGTGCAGTATGTATTGTTAATGTTTATTAACATTTATATGATATTGTTCATATCCCCTTCCTTTTTGGTTGATAAACATTACTATACAATATGCGGGAGTGGCTCAGTGGTAGAGCGTTGCCTTGCCAAGGCAAATGTCGCGAGTTCGAATCTCGTCTTCCGCTCCATTAAACTTATTCATTCAAAAAAAGGGAACATAAGAAGGATTTAGTGGCACCATAGCCAAGTGGTAAGGCAGAGGTCTGCAACACCTTCACCCCCGGTTCAAATCCGGGTGGTGCCTCCAAAAAAATCAATAAGGTGCACCACTTTGGGTGCATTTTTTGTTTGAATATTAATATTTATGCCGAAGTGGTGGAATGGTAGACACAAGGGACTTAAAATCCCTCGGGGGCAACTCCGTGCCGGTTCGAGTCCGGCCTTCGGCACCATAGAAAGTCTTAAATTTAATTTAAGGCTTTTTATTTTTTTGTCCTAATTTAATACAAAATAACCAAAATTGTGCTATACTATAATTAGATATTTATGAAAAAGATTGTTTTAGGCGAAAAATTTAATAACCAAAAATTTGATTTTAGAGAAACCTGCTTTGGGATTTGTGTTAATAATGACAAAATTTTACTTACACACAAAACAAACAAAAACGAAATTGCTTTGCCAGGTGGTGGTATCGAAAATAATGAAACTCACCTAGCTTGTCTAAAAAGAGAATTTGAAGAAGAAACTGGCTACACAATAGATTGTGCAAAAGAACTCATCACGATTGATTGCTATTGGCTTGCAGGTGGTAAATGGCCAATGCAATCTTTGGCAAATATTTATGTTGTTAAAGTTAAAGAAAATTCCAACCCAACAGAAGAATTTTGCAAACCTAAATGGGTTGATATAAAAACTGCAAAAGAAATGCTACTACTTCCGTATCAAAAAAAGGCATTAGAAATATACCTTAACAATGATTTTAGTGATACAATATAAATATAAGGAGAAAATAAATGAAAAGAATACTTTGTTATGGAGACTCAAACACTTGGGGAACTATTCCTGATGGTTCATGTAGACATTGCGACCTAAACGACGCCTACCCTACAATTTTACAAAGATTATTGTCAAAAGAAGAATTCACTGTAATATGTGAAGGTATGCCTTCAAGAACAACCAACCAAGATGATGTTAAATTTCCTAAGGGCAACAGAAACGGATTATTGTTTTACCCACAATGCGTAGTTTCTCACGACCCATTAGATTATATCGTGCTATTTTTGGGCACAAACGACTTAAAAGCTAAATTTAATAGAAGTGCCGAAGATATTGTTAAAACGCTTGAAAACGACTATATTAAGTTTACAAGAGAACAATTATCAGGCGAACTAACTAAAACGCCTAAATTCATTATAATATGCCCTTCTGTCGTTGAAGAAGGCAAGTTTGAAGGCTTTGAAGGAGCTTATGAGAAGTCTATTAAATTTGACAGTGAGTACTCACAAATGGCTCAAAACAACGATTGTTTGTACGTTTCAAACGAAGGTTTTGTTTGTGGTGATGACGGCATACATCTAGTTAAAGAAACCCACGAACTTATAGCAAACAGACTATATAGATTAATCAAAAATGATTTAAAAGAAAATTAACACCAAAGCAATATAAAAAAGCCCTATCTAATAAGATAGGGTTTTTGTATTATTTGTTAGTTTCTTGATAGGCTTGTGTTACTGCTTTTGCTAGTTGGTCGGCACATGAGGTTTGTCTAAAACCACATATATTACCTGCTAGTTTTTGGTTAATTTGCTCAACAGTCATACCGTCGACTAATTTTGATATAGCCTTCAAGTTGCCGTTACAACCACCTGTAAAAGACACATTTGTGATAACATCTCCATTAATATCAAACTTGATGGTTTGTGAGCATACTCCATTTGTCTTATAAGTATATTGCATATAATCACCTCTTATGTCTTTATATTATCAATAATTAATCAAGCAAGTCAACAATATATATTAAATTAAATGCTTAAACAATTAAAGTATGATATAATATAAACAGATAAAAAGGAATAGATATGAATATACAATTACACCGACCAAGCGTAGATGAATTATGGTTTAGACAACAATGTATGTCTGACCCAAATACTATGGCGTACAACGCAGGATATGATGTAAGCTACTCTGGTTACCACTACGACACTGGATGCATTGACTTTGACAAAACAACTTGGCAAGATTGGTTTGAAACAAAATCTAAAAACAAAAATTTTTATTACGCATACATTTACGACAAAGACATAGATAGTTTTGTAGGCTATGTAAATTATAACAACAACCCAGATACAAATGAAGCTACTATGGGCATCGTTGTAAAGAGTGAATATCATGGCAAGGGCTATATGAGACCAAGTCTAAAATTACTTATTGAAACAGCAAAAACTAACGGCGTTAAGGTGTTAACAGACACAGTACCAAACACAAGAGAAAATGCTCTTAGAGTGTTCTTTTCGTTAGGATTTATTAAAGTATACGAATATGTTGGAAAGAAATTTAACAAAGATGAATTGGTATTTGAGATAAGAAAAACACTTTAAAATTTGTTATTTAAAAATTACATTAAAAAGCATAGTGGCACAAAAACAACAAAAAATACGGCTAAAATATGGCCGTATTTTTTATTAGAAACTATTTACAGTTTCTTGTAGCACAAGACTTAGTGCTTTTTGAAGCAGCTACTGATCTAGAACGACTAGCGTTTGTAGCCTTTTTTTGAGATGTTCTTGGCATAAGACTTCTCCTTTTATATTTTACAAAACTCACCTTTTAAAGCCCAATTGCGACCCCAAAAAGTGAGTTATTGCCTTAGCAAAAACACTTAGACTAGTATGCATTTTTGCCGTTATCAATAATTGCTGATTGGTTATTTAAGTCGATTTGAAGCTTATAAAATCAAGCTTTGTTAATATATTGTTTGTAGTAAAGGAATAAAAAATTCAACTAAATTTTGGTATATTTTGACAATAAAAAATAGCCCTAACTTAGGGCTACTTATAATTAAATTATTCAACTGAAACTAGATAATAGTAAACAGGTTGTCCACCTGGAAGTACTGAAACTTCGCATTGAGGATAAGATTCTTGAACTTTTTGTTGAAGGTTTTCTGCTTCTTCTTCCTTGATATCTTCACCATAGAATAGAGAGATATTTACGGTAGAATCATCAACCATTTTAGCTAGCAATGCTTCGACTGTTGGTGAAACATGAGTGCCTTTTGCTAAGATTGCGTTATTGTCAAGACCTATAATCTCGCCTACTGATAGGTCAAATCCGTCTACGTGTGTATCACGAACTGCGTATGTTACAGAGCCTGATTTTACGTTTTTGATAGATTCAGTCATAACTTCGATATTTTCTTCAAGAGAAGCGTCTTCGTTAAATGCTAGACAAGCAGAGATACCTTCTGGAACGCTACGTGTAGGAATAACTACTACGTTTTTGTTAGTTAGTGCTTTTGCTTGTTCTGCTGCTAAAATAATGTTTTTGTTATTAGGGAATACAAAAACGTTTTGAGCGTTAACTCTATCAACTGCACCAGCGATGTCGTTGGCGCTTGGGTTCATAGTTTGTCCACCCTCGATAATGTAGTCAACCATAAGGTCTTTAAATAATGCTGCAAGACCATCACCTGCTGCAACTGAAACCATACCAAATGTTTTAAGTGGTTCTTGTGGGTTTGTTGCTTTGCGTAATTCACGGTTTTGTTCAAGCATATTTTCAATTTTTAAGTTAGTTAGTTCGCCTAATTCTAATGCATAACCCAAAGCAAGGTTTGGAGTATTGGTATGAACGTGAACTTTAACTAATTGTAGGTCACCAAGACAGATAACTGAGTCGCCAATTTCGCAAAGTCTAATACGAAGCTTGTCAATATCGCTCTCTGTGGTCTTTTTATGCATATTTACAACCATAAATTCGGTACAATATGCAAATTCTATCTCGGTAATATCGCTAAGATTAGCGTGGAATTGTTTAATTTTTTCATAAGTAGCTGCTGTATCGTTGAAATTTAGCTCAACAGACTCGTCGTTTGCCAAAACTTTGTAAAAACCAGTAAAGATTACCATTAAACCTCTACCACCAGCGTCAACTACGCCTGCTTTTTTAAGGACAGGTAACATTTCTGGGGTTTGTTGAAGGACTTCTTCACCTTTTTCTAGCACAACTTTGAAAAATTCTTCAAAGTCAGAGTATTTTTTGCACGCAGAAAGAGAAGCATCTGCTAATGCTCTCACTACTGTTAATATTGTACCCTCTTTTGGTTTTGTAACTGCTTTGTAAGCAATATCTGAGCCTTCTTTAACGGCTTTTGCGAAAGTTTTTGTTGTAAGTTCCTCACATTGAGAAACAACTGTTGCTATACCTTTTAAAATTTGTGATAAGATAACACCTGAGTTACCTCTTGCACCTCTTAGAGCACCTTTTGTAAGGGCTTCGCCAAGGGCGTCTAGGTTGTTATTTGCACATTCGTTAACTTCTTTTGTTGCTGATTTAAATGTCAAAGACATATTTGTGCCTGTGTCACCGTCTGGAACTGGAAACACGTTAAGCGCGTCTACATATTTTTTATTATCTTCTAAAAGGTTAGATGCTCCGACTATCATCTTACGGAACATTGCCCCATTAATATTTTTTTGCAATTGAATTCTCCTCCGGCACTATGTTGCCAATCTATACTCTAACCCCTATAACCCTGATGTTTACGGCGTCGACAATCATACCAGTGAATTTTTCTACATTATATTTAACTGTCTTTTTTAGACTCTCTGCAACTGCGTTAATAGAAACGCCATACTTTAATATGACGCTAAGATCGATAGTTATTCTGTTGCCCTGAGTTAATATCTTAATACCGCGGTTAAGTGGTTGTTTTTTAAATAATTCCGGAAAACTGTCAGTGGCTCTTTTTGACACAAGGTCAACAACACCATAACAGTCAAACGCGGTATAAGCCGCTACTACTGCTATTGCTTCATCAGTAATAGATATATTTCCATAAGCATTTGATGTTTTAACTGCCATTGAATTTTCCTTTTAGTTGTCTATTTAACAAATTTATATTACTATATATTATAAAAATATGCAAGGAAATTGAGCAAAGTTTTTTGTTTTATCAATAAAAAACTCAAAGCTTTTAGGTTAGCTTTGAGCAAAGTGATTATTGAAGTTTTATGTAACTTTTTTTGAAAATGAGTTTTAGCAAAAATGTAAGACATTTGGGCGATTTGAAACAGTAAATCTTCATAATTAACCCCTCCTATAACTTTTGTTTAATATAATCATATACTAAATAATATGAAGGGTTAAGTGCTGTTTGTTACAGTGATTTAATGGTTTTAATAGCTGTAAGTGGGTTTTTGTGATTATAGATATAACTACCCATAACAACGATATCGTAGCCAAGATCTATGGCTTTTTGGACATTTTCGCCATTTACTCCACCGTCCACTTCTACTTCGACATCAGTAATGCCTAGTTTTTTGTAAAAGCGTCTGATTTGTTTAATTTTGTTTAGACAATCTGAAATGATTGTTTGGCCACTTTTACCTGGAACAACTGTCATAACAATGATAAATTGGCAATATGGTAAAACAGCTTCTACATCGCTAATTTTGGTATCTGGGTTGATTGCAAGGCCAGCTTTTGAGCCTTTTTTATAGATATATTGAAGACAATCGATAAGCTCTTGCTTATTTTCGTACGCTTCGTAATGAATAGTCAAACTATATGGTTTTGCTTTTAGGAATTTGCGCAAAGTCCACTTAGATGGGCTTTGTACCATAAGATGAACATCTAGTGGCAAAGCAGACTCTTTTTTGACTTGTTTTACCATGCTTGAACTATAAGTAAAGTTTTCTACAAACTTGCCGTCCATAACATCACAATGAACAAAGTCAGCTTCACTACCGTTAAGTTTAGCGATATACTCAAACATTTTGTCTAATGGTGCTGGATTGGTTGAAACTGAAAGTTTAATTTTTTCCATATGGTTTTACCTTCTTTAATTCTTCATAAATTTTTTGATATCTTTCAAAACGCTCTAAGTTGAGCTTACCTTCAAAGACTGCTTGTTTTACACCACAATCTTTTGTAGATTCCTTAGTGTGAGAGCAACCCGTATATTTACATTCAAACTCATTAAAGTCTGGGTAATAATAGCAAAGATTGTCATAAGTTATGCCGTTTAAATTAAGCATACTAAACCCTGGCGTATCACATACATAGGTGTCTTTTTGTATTTCGTACATTTGAGTATGTCTAGTTGTGTGTTTGCCACGATTGGTTTTTTGACTTATATCGCCAGTTTTTGCAAACTCGCCTCCCGTCAACGCATTAAGCAAGGTTGACTTGCCTACTGCCGACTGACCTGCAAGGGCTGTTGTTTTGCCTTGCATAAGTTTAAGTAAAGAGTCTATGTTTTTGCCAGTTTTGGCTGAGATACAAACAACATCTAACACAACATCATCATACTGTTCGTGTATACTTTGCAATGTTTTGTCATCGATAAGATCAATTTTGTTGACGCATATAATTGGCTTAATATCGTTAACTAGACAAGTCAAAACCAGTTTGTCAATTAATACAAAGTCAGGTTGTGGTCTTGTAGCAAACATAATAACTAAATTATCAATATTTGATATAGGTGGACGAACTAAAACATTATCTCTTTCTAACACTTTATTGATACAGCCTTGGCTTGATTTTAGTACATCAAATTCTACTCTATCGCCGACTAAAACTTTGCCGTCTTGTTTAAGTTTACCCATAGCAACGCACTCATAAAGGTCGTTACCTGACTTGACTGTAAAACTATTTGAGATGTTTTTTATAACTATACCTTTAATAGTAAGTTGCTCCTTTTGTTTTGATTTTTTCTAACTTATTGTAACACATAAATTATTGAGTGGTAAATAGTTTTTTTTAAATTACTTTGAATAATACCACCATTAGTTGTAAGTAGGTTTGAATAACACCACTATACCTTGTTGTTTTTTATAAAGTTTCTTCTAAGCTGACCACAAGCTCCATCAATATCGTCACCCATTGTTCTACGGGTTGTAGCACTTGCTCCGTTTGAGTTAAGATAGTCTACAAACTTGTAAACATCACCTTTTGGACAAGTTTTGTAAGGTTTTTCTTTAACTTCGTTTAGGTTGATTACATTGATATGACACACTAGTCCTTTAAGCAGACTAACAAGCTCTTTTGCGTGTGTTAGGCTATCGTTGATACCGTGAATCATTGTGTACTCTATTATAAATCTTCGGCCTGTTTTTTTGAAATAATACTTGCATGCAGAGATAACATCTTCAATTTTGTATCGTAGGCTTATAGGCATAATTTGATTACGAACTGTATCGTTACTTGCGTGAAGTGACAAACATAAATTAACTTCAAAGCCATCATCTGCTAATTGTTTGATTTTGTCAACTAGCCCACAAGAACTGATTGAGATGTTGCGTTCGCTAATATTAATACCTTTTGGGTGGTTGACAAGACGCAAAAATTTGGTTGTATTGTCGTAGTTATCTAATGGTTCACCACTTCCCATAAGTACTAAGTTGGTTATTTGGCGAGATTTTATGTCGCCACCTAAATATTTGTTAACATAGATGATTTGAGCAAGGATTTCGCCTGATGTTAGGTTTCTTACCAATCCGTCCATACCTGAGGCACAGAATTTACAGCCCATACGACAACCTACTTGTGTAGAAACACAAAGAGTTTTGCCGTGTTTGTATTGCATCAAAACGCCTTCGATAACGTTATTGTCGCTTAGTTTATAGATAAACTTAGTTGTGCCGTCGTGAGACACTTTTTGTTGGATAATTTGAAGTATATTTTCTGTAATATAGTTTTGTTTAAGGTAGTCTTTTACTACACTTGGAACATTAATACTATTTAAATCTTTACCCAAATGAAGTGCATAAAAAAGCTGCTCAGCCCTGTATTTTGGTTGGTTGAGACTATTCATTATATCGGTTATTTCATCTAAGGTTAAACTTAAAATATCAGTCATTTTTTATCATCCTTGAAACAAAAAATCCATCAATTCCACTGATATGTGGAAATGTTGTTATGCCATAATCGTCTTTGACATATTGGAAATTATCGAAGTCTTTAAGCTCTACTTTAAAATTAGTGTTTAAAGCTAGGAAAGATTTGATATTGTTTTGGTTTTCGTCTTTTGTAATTGTACAGGTGCTATAAATTAATTGGCCACCCGGCTTAACATAGTTAGAGCAAGTTTGCAAAATTGATTGTTGAATTTTGGCTAATTCTACAATATCTTCTGGCTTTTTGTTAAGCAAAATATCTGGTTTACTACTTATAACGCCAAGACCTGAACAAGGCACATCACATACTACAATGTCGTACTTTTCTACCTTGCTAGGGTCTAAGATAGTTGCATCATAAACTTTGGTTTTGATATTGCTAACACCTTGGCTTTGGGCATATTTGTTAACCAACTCCACTCTATGCTCGTGTATATCCCAACTTTCTACTGTGCCCTTGTTATTTAACATAGCAAGATATACGCTTTTGCCACCAGGAGCTGCACAACAATCTAAAATTTTGTCGCCGTCAAGTATTTGTGCCATACGACAAATAATCATACTACCTAAGTTTTGGATAGTATACATACCGTGCAAATTTTCAATATTTACTAGTTTTGCAAAATCTACTGACAATGCATCATCAAAAAATGTTTCGTTATAAGATACTCCTGCATTGGTAAGAAGGGTTTTAAACTGTTTTGTGTGTATTTTTGCTTGGTTAACCCTTACTGTTGTAAAAGGGTCTAGCTTGTGACTTAGCATATTTTCGGCAAATTCTAGGCCATAATCGCTAATCATTTTTTCAACAAACCACATAGGTTTGCTGTATGTGATTGAAAGATATTCTTGCTTGTTTGACTTTGCTGGCAAAGTAAATTCGTTTAATGAAATCTTTTTTAAAACGGCATTAACAAGGCCACTAGCAGATGCAAATTTTAATTTTTTGCACAACTTAACACACTCGTTAACAATGGCAAAGGCAGGAAGATTATCCATATTAAGTAGACAATACGTGCCTATTTTTAGAACAAGCATAACTGGTAAATCTTTAACTTTTTTGGCAAGGCTTTGGATAATATAAGTGTCTTTGATATCTTGCTCGATTACACCATAAGTTATTTTGGTAACAATTGCTTTATTCTCTTTTAAGCTGGAAACTTCTCGGCTTAGTTCTAATGTGCTAAATGCTTTTTTAGAAAAGACTTTATGTAAAACTTTGTACGAACTAAAAAAATAATCTTTCATTTGTTTTCCTATAATTAAAATTGGGTATTTGAGATTGTTCTGCCACGCAAGTAGTCATTACTTGACATAGCTTTTGTGCCTGCTGATTGGATTGTTTGAAGCAATACTGCTCCGTCCTTACATTTTACAACAAGGCCTGTTTTTGGACTAGTTGAAACAACTGTGCCACAAGCAAGGTTTGGATCGACTTGGTCTTGGTAAATTGAGGCTTTGTATACTTTTAGTCTAAGGTTTTGCTCTTTATCAAGATATACAAAAGCTACCGGCCATGGGTTTAGACCACGAACAAGGTTAACTATTTCTTGTGCAGTTTTGTTAAAATCAATAAGTCCTGAATCCTTGTCTAGCATTGGGTAATGTGACATAAGTGAGTTGTCTTGTTTTGTGTAAGTTTGTTTGCCTTGTTCGATTAAATCAAGGGCTTCAAGCAGACACTCACAGCCTAAAACTGAAAGTCTATCAAACAACTCTCCTGCTGTTTCTTCTTTACCTATTGAGATTGATTTTGACAAAATCATATCGCCTGTATCAACACCGATATCAGTCTTCATAATAGTAACGCCTGTTTGAGTTTCGCCTTTTATAATACACCATTGAATTGGGCTGCTGCCACGGTATTTTGGTAGAAGTGAGGCGTGAACATTGATAACTCCGTTAGGGGTAAGATCAAGCACATTTTGTCTTAAAATTTGACCATATGCTGCTGTCACCATAATGTCAGCGTTAAGCGCTTTTAGGGGTTCACACTCCTTGCTTATACGGTTAGGTTGGAACACTGGAATATTGTATTGTTGGGCAAGAAGTTTTACTGGTGAACATACTAGTTTTTGTCCTCTGCCACTTGGTTTGTCAGGTTGAGTAACAACACCGACCACTTGGTGTCGGCTGTTTATTAATGATTGCAAAACTTGACTTGAAAAGTCTGGTGTACCTAAAAAAATGATTTTCAAGGGGGTAAAACTCCTTTTATTGTTATTTTTACTTTTTATCTACTCTATCTACAAATAATATGCCGTCTAGGTGGTCGCATTCGTGACAGATAGCACGAGCAAGATAACCTTCTGCTTCTACTGCATAACGATTGCCCATACGGTCATAAGCTTCAACTTTGACATAATTTGGTCTAGTTACTTTTTTCCATAAACCTGGGATACTTAGACAGCCTTCATCTCCACATTGAGAACCTGATTGCTCTAAAATGGTTGGGTTGATAAGTTCTAGATATAGGCCGTTAACTTCGACTAAAACTGCTCTTTTTAATACACCTACTTGCACTGCTGCAAGACCTGCTCCTTGTTGTTTGTGAAGGGTGTCTTTCATGTCATCAAGTAAGGTATGAAGATTAATATCAAAGTTTACAACTTGTTTTGAAGTTTTTCTTAGTACTGGATCTTGATCGGTTAATACTTTTCTTATTGCCATAAAATTATAAATCCTTTAACTTAAATTTTGTGGGTTGTTCTCTATAAATATTGATACCTTTTGGGTGGTGTTACGAGAACAAGTTTCGTATATTTTTGTTGTTATTTCTTTATCGTTTTTAGTGTAATATCTTGCTAAAATTTGATAACGATATTTGTTTTGGATACGCTTTTTTGGACACTTCATTGCTTGAAGATACACAAAGTCGCTAGCGTATTCTTTCTTTAATTGTTGTAATGAGTTTGAGATATTTCTTGAAACATCAATTACTTTTTGCTCATCTTCGCCTGAGATTAATACTCTTAGTATTTTTGTAAATGGTGGGAAGTGAGCTATTTCTCTAAGATTAATTTCCTTACGATAAAAGGCTGGATAATCGTAGTTGGTTGCACATCTATAAACATAGTGTTTTGGGAAGTATGTCTGCAAAACTACTCGCCCTTCAAATTCACTTCTGCCGGCTCTACCTGCAACTTGGGTAATAAGTTGGAAAGTGCGCTCTGTGGCACGAAAATCGCTAAAATGAAGGCTTAAATCGGCATCTATAATACCAACTAAGGTTACGTTATTAAAGTCGTGACCTTTTGCTATCATTTGAGTACCAACTAAGATTGCTGGTGTTGTATTGTTGAACTTTTCTAATATTTCTACATAACTATTTTTGTTTTGAGTCGTGTCGTTATCTAGTCTTAAAATTAGCGTATTAGGGAAAGCTTGTTGCAAAGCTTCGACTATTTGTTGGGTTCCTACTGCCCCGTATTTTATATACTGACTATGGCATTGTGGACAAGCTGTAAGCATACGATAACGTTTATTACAATAGTGACATTTTAACATATTGTCTTCTTTATGGTAGACAAGTGAAACGTCGCAATCAGTACATTTTGCTACATAGCCACATTCTTTACACATCATATATGATGCATAACCTCTACGGTTAATAAATAACATAGCTTGCTTGTTTTGGTCTATACAATCTTTTAGGTAATTAAGAAGTGCACCTGAAAAGATACCTGTATTGCCATTTCTAATTTCGCTAAGCATATCTACTATTTGCATAGAAGGTAGAGGTTTCTCGTTGGCTCTATTGGGTAAGTTGATAAGTTTATAAGAACCTGTTTGGGCGTTATAATAACTATGAATACTTGGTGTTGCACTACCCAAAATTACTGGGCAATCGTTAATATAGCCTAGATATCTTGCTACTTCGTGGGTGTAATAGCGAGGGTTGCTTTCACTAAAATAGCTAGTATCATGCTCTTCGTCTACGACAATGATACCAATATTTTCTAATGGCGCAAATATACAAGACCTAGCACCAATAGCTATTTTTGCATCACCATTTTTTAATCTATACCACTCGTCATATCTCTCGCCACTAGAAAGCATACTATGAAGTATGGCTACTGTGTCGCCAAAGGCGTTTCTAAAACGGGTCAACATCTGTGGGGTTAGAGATATTTCTGGCACTAGCATTATAGCTGTTTTGCCTTGTTTTAAGGCGTTTTTGATACACTCTATATAAACTTCGGTTTTGCCACTACCTGTTACTCCGTGCAACAAAAAGGTGTTATATCTTGAATTTGATATAATTTCAACTGCTTTTTGTTGGTGGTTGGTTAAAGTGATGTTTTTTGGTTTGATTGAAAGTGCGTTGGTTGGTTTTCTTAAAACTGTTTGTTCATCAATTTTTACAAAGCCAAGTTCGACAAGTTTTTTTAATGCTTGTGAACCAAACTTGTTGTTTAACACTGGGACTTGTTCTTGGGCGTTTTGTTCTAAATACAACATAAGCGCAAGTTGTGAAGTGCTACGCTTTGAGATTTTTGATATATCAGCCTCAGGAGTTATGGTTGCGTATTTTACAACTTTGGCTTTTGCCCCACCTCTTACTTGTGGTGGTAAGAACAGCCTTATTGTGTCTGCTAGTCTTAAATAAAACTTTTCTTTCATAAAAAAACACAACTGTACCATTTTTTGTGATAGTACAGGTTGTGTATCAAGGGGCTTTATAATGCTTTTTAATTTGCTGTCATCTAACAAAGATTGTTCTTTGATATTGATTATATAGCCATCGATATTCCTACCTGCAAATGGTACTAAAACTCTACTGCCCACCCCATAAGTCGCCTGAGCTTGCATTTTGTAATCAAATATCTTGTCTACATTGCTATTTAGAATATCTACTATTACTTCGGCTATCATAAATAACCTAAAAGACTACTTGTCTTCTTCTACGCTAGCAACTACTGATCCGTCTGCCACTTCACGAGCAGCCAAAGAAATTGCTTTTTCGTTTGAATTGTCAATTACTTCTGGAATAGTTTTTTCTAGTTCTTTTGCTCTTTTTGCTACTAGGTTTGTAAGAGCGTATTCGTTGCCAACTTTTTCTACAAGTTCGTCAATTGGTGGATATAACATCATAATAATTTTTACCTCATATAGTCTGTATTTTTTAAAGTTTTGGACAAAATAACATTATCCAAATAATTACATTGTATATTGTAACACAATATTTTAGTAATTTCAATTAGTTTTTTAATAGTTTTTCAAAGTCGTCTTGGCTGATAATTGTGATATTAAGAGCTTTTGCTTTGTCTAGTTTGCTACCAGCATTTTCGCCTGCTAGTACATAGTCGGTGTTTTTTGAAACACTGCTTACAACTTCGCCACCGTTAGCCTCGATAATTTGAGAAGCTTGGTCACGGGTTAATGATGGTAAAGTGCCTGTTAAGACAAACTTTTTGCCACTAAATACTCCTGTGCTTGAGTGAGAGAATGGATTTGTAAGCGTAATATGTTTTAGTAAGTCGTTTACTAAATCAAGGTTGTCTTGATTATTAAAATATTCGACAATATTGTTTGCGATAATTTCGCCAATATCTTTTATTTGAGTAAGTTTGTCTAAGCTTGAATCAATTAAATCTTGGATGGTAGCAAAGTGCTTTGCGATATCCTTAGAAGTCTTTTCTCCCACACCATTAATTGACAACGCATCTATAAAGTTGTTTAGGTTGGTTGTTTTTGTTGAGTTAATTGCTTGGATTAGGTTATTGATTTTTTTATCTTTGAAACCTTCTAATTTTTGAAGGTCTTGTTGTTGAAGGTTATATAGGTCGCTTATTTTTCTTACGCCTAATGTTTCGTATAGGCTAAGGGCTGTTTTTTCGCTAAAACCTGCAATGTTCATACATTTACGGCTACCAAAGTATGCTAGTTTTGAAACTACTTGCTCTTTGCAATTGTCGACGTTTGGACAGAACAAGTTAGGACCTACTTGAACAAGTTGTGCTCCACAACTTGGGCATACGGTTGGTTTTGAGATGTTTTGTGAATTTTCGTTCTCTTGTGCTAGGCCTAAAATTTCTGGGATAACTTCGTTGCTACGACGAACAAAGACTAGGCTATTTAATTTAACTTTTTTTCTTAAAATATCGTCATAGTTATTAAGAGTGGCACGGGTAACTGTTGCTCCTGCTAGTTCGACTGGTTCTATTACTGCTATTGGGGTAACTTTGCCTGTTCTACCTACTTGCCATAGGACTTTTTGCAAGGTGCTTGTTACTTCGACTGCTTCGAACTTGTATGCCATAGCCCATTTTGGAAACTTAGAAGTATAACCTATATCTTGTCTAGGTTGAACATTGTTAATTTTTATAACCATACCGTCTATCATAATATCAATTTTGTCTTTGATACTGTCGACATGGTTGATATGGTCGATTAGTTCTTGTGTAGTTGAAGCAATTTTGAAATAATCCCCTACTTTAAAGCCATTGTCTTTTAAAAAGTCGTTCATCTCTTTTTGGGTAGAGAAATTATGGTCTTGTATTGATAGTACTGAATAGCAGAACATATCAAGGTTGCGCTTGGCTGTTTCTTTTGGGTCTAGGTTTCGGATTGCACCTGCTACGCCGTTACGTGGGTTTTTGAGTGGTTCTTGTGCTGTTTTGTTATATTTATTAAAACTGCTAAGAGTCATCATACCTTCGCCTTGGACAAGAAGATGGCCTTGGTATTTAATTTGTAAAGGGACAGATTTGATAGTTTTGACTTGAAGTGTAACGTCTTCACCTTCGACACCTGTGCCACGGGTGGTGGCGTTTTTTAACACTCCGCCGTCATATTCTAAGACAAGTTGTAATCCGTCAAATTTATATTCAAGTGAAAAGTTTGTTGATGGGTCATACTCTCGCATTTCTTCTACCCATTTTTCTAGGGCTTGGAAATCTTTAACCTTGTTTAGGCTATATAGTCTAACTTGGTGTTTACGCTTTTTGAAGGCATCAAGTACTTGGTCGCCTACTCGTTGCGTTGGAGATGTAGGTAATATTAAGTTAAGCTCTTGTTCTAGGTCGACTAGTTCGTAGTATAATTTGTCATACTCTATGTCAGAGATTGTTGGATTGTCTAAAACGTAATAGTTGTAGTTATGCTTATTAACAATTTCGATAAGCTCATGCATACGTTCTAACTTATTCATACCTTACTCCTTTAAATTTATTTTATAACTTTGATTGGCGCATACTCTACTGATAAAGTTTTTGAACCAAAGTCTTTAAACTCTATTGTTACGCATTTAGTTGAATTTAAGCTGTCTGTATTGGTTATTGTACCTACACCAAATTTAGTATGCAATACTTGTGCGCCTACTTTGTAATCTGCAAAGTTGTTGTTTTTAGATGAAGATGTAGGTGTTGATGTTGGCATACTGAAACTTGTACGGGCAGCACCGTAACTTGCAAAGTTGTAGTTTTCTGCTCCGTTAGTAAGTACTTGACTTGTAATAGGTTTATCTTGAACGGCACCCATTTCTTTTAGGAATCTTGAATCTAACATATAGTCACGCTTGCCATACAAAAATCTTGTACGTGCGTGTGTTAGATATAGGCGTTGTTCTGCTCTGGTTATAGCTACGTACATTAGTCTGCGTTCTTCTTCTAAATCATCTTGGCTAGTTGCACGAGATAGTGGGAAGATGCGTTCTTCTAGACCTACTACAAATACTACTTTAAACTCTAAGCCTTTGACTGAGTGTACCGTTGCCAAAGTGACGCAATTGTTCGCATCATCATAACTATCGATATCGCTAGTTAAGGTTACTGTTTGAAGATAGTCTTCTAGTCTATGAGTTGGGTTTTGTTCAAAGTACTCTTCAACAGTAGTAACAAAGGCGTCTATATTCATTAACTTTGACAAATCTTCTTCACTGCCAGAGTTGTATGATTCTTTGATTTTTGTTTCTTTAAGTAGTTGCTTGATAAAGTCTACTGGTGGTAATGCTTGGTATGCTTGGTTTAAAGATAGGTAGACATTTTTGAAGATGTCAAACTTATTTGTGATGCTGTCTGAAAGCATATATTCTTCGTTGTTTAGAAGTAGTGTTAAAGGACTAACACTGTTATAGTCTGCTTGGCGAGTTAGTTCATCAACTGTTGCTTGACCTATGCCACGTTTAGGGAAGTTGATAACTCTATACAAAGCAGCACTGTCTTGTGGGTTAACTAATATTCTAAGATAGGCTAAGATATTTTTGATTTCTTGACGTTCATAGAACTTGAAACCACCAAAGATACGGTGTGGTATATTGTAGTTTAAAAACTTCTCTTCAAAAGATCTAGTAAGTGCATTTAGGCGCATAAGTATAGCTATATCGCTGTATTTATAACCATTCATTTTGACAAGATTGTAGATAGTTGATGCTACATATTCGGCTTCGCTTGATTCGTCTTGTGATGAATAATGTTCTACTCTAACTCCGTCTTCATTGCTTGTCCATAGCACCTTGTCGTTACGGGTGTGGTTGTTTTTGATAAGAGTGTTGGCTGAGTTTAATATTTGCTTTGTGCTACGGTAGTTACGTTCTAATTTGTAACTACGGCAGTTAGGGAAATCTTTTTTGAAGTCAAGTATATTTGAGATGTTTGCTCCACGCCAACCATAGATACATTGGTCTTCATCACCTACTACAAAGATGTTGCCTTCGCCTTGGGCAAGAAGTCTTACGATATGGTATTGTACTGTGTTGGTGTCTTGGAACTCATCAACGTGAATATATTTAAACTTGTTTTGGTAAAAAGCTAATACATCTGGGCAAGTTTTGAACAGTTCATATGTTTTTGTTAATAGGTCGTCAAAGTCTAGTGCGTTGTTGTTTTCTAGACTTACTTGGTAGGCGCTGTATATTTTCATATAAAGGTCAATATCTTGGGTGTATTGATAAAGCTTTTGATACTCTAATGGTTTTAGGTTGTTATTTTTTGCGTTAGAGATATGCCACTCGGCTTTACTCATTATTTTCTCATCAGTTACACCTAGTTTTTGACAAACTTCCTTTAAAGTTTTGTCTTTGTCACTATCGGTATAAATTGAGAAATTATGGTCAAAGCCTTTGCGATAATCTGTTTCTCTTTTTAGGTTAACTTTGTTTTGCAAAGCGACAATGTTTTTACGCAAAATTTTGCTACACATAGCGTGAAAAGTTGATACCCAAATTTTGTCAGCATCTTCTACCATATTAGATAAACGAGAAAGCATTTCTTTGGCGGCTTTGTTAGTAAAAGTTATTGCCAAGATGTTTGATGGCAATACTTGTTTTTCTCTAATAAGATACGCTATACGATATGTCAAAAGTCTAGTTTTGCCACTACCTGCACCTGCTGTAACTAACACAGCTCCTTCGGTGTTTTCTAGCGCTTGTTGTTGTTCTGTATTAAGTTGTGATAAGTCAAAATTTTCCATACAAAACATTATATCAAATTGGCAATATTAATACAAACAATTTAGTTAAAATTAATAGACTATTTTTTTATAAAAAATAGAAG
>JAZRTN010000009.1:0-1287 GCA_045652045.1 Clostridia bacterium | reverse complement strand
GAGTTATTTATCAAACACAAGGTATTGATCTAACAGAGGCAATCTTTGTTATTTACGGCAAAGAAGCTGTCAAAAATTTAGTTGAAGTTAACTATCAACACGACAATATAACTATCAGTGGTTTTATTGGTTCTCCAATATATACTAAACCAAATAAAACTTATCAAACATTAATTATAAACGGCAGATATGTAATTAATTCAGTTATTTCAACTGCCGTATACAATGCATTTGAAAACTACATTATGAAAGGGCGTTTTCCTTTCTATGTATTACATATGCAAATACCTTTTGATAAAATTGATGTAAACGTCCATCCAAATAAACTTGATGTTCGTTTCCAAGCAAGCAACCACGTATATACCGTTATTAGCAACGCCGTATCTACTGCATTGCTTAAAGCAAACAATATCCTTAATGTAGAAGGGCAAGAGTATATATCTGAGCCACTACCAGAAGTTGGTGAAGAACAAACCCAAACAACTCCTACAAAACCTTTACCAAAGGTTACAGGACATAGTTTTGGTGATAATTTACAAGAAAACAACCCAACTACTATGCAAACTGGCACTCAAAATACGAATAGTACTATGCAAAATAGCATTATTCAAGCCATGCAAAACGCAACAATATACAATTCTAAGAGTTATGATATCAAACAAGATGCCGAACTTAAAGAAGATAGTGGTGTTTTCTATGATATTATGACAAAGGTTAACCAAGTAAACACTAATAAACAAGAGGCTATACAAACACAAGAACAAAGCACCTTCTTATCTAATCTTAACACTATTTCTCACAAAGTTATTGGTAGTGTATTCAAAACTTATATCATAGTCGAAAGACAAGATGAGCTATTCTTTATAGACCAACACGCAGCACACGAAAGACTTATTTTTGACAACTTCTGTGCACTTAATGAAGCTCATAAAAACACTTCACAAGACCTGCTTGTTCCTTATAGCTTTAAAGTTAACAGTCTAGAAGCAAACCTTATCGATAGCAATATTAACGCTTTCAAAGAACTAGGCTTTGAAATAGAAGAATTTGGCAACCAAGCATATAGAATAAATGCCGTACCGCTAGACTTATACAACATTAATCTTGACGAGTTTATTCAGGATAGCTTAAAAAACTTAAACAAAATATCTAAAAATAACAACTCAATCAAACACTTTTTAGCAACGTCAGCCTGCAAGGCTGCTGTCAAAGCAGGTCAACAACTTAACAACTCAGAAATTGATACCTTACTAGATATGTTTAACAACTCAAAGACAACTTTACTAT
>JAZRTN010000008.1:0-6301 GCA_045652045.1 Clostridia bacterium | reverse complement strand
ATCTTTAACTCTTTGGTCAAGGGGATTTATTATACCGTAGTTACTGTTCATTGGTTGGAATGAAGAAGCACTTGCGTTTGTAATATAATTAATTATAGCACCAATCATTGTGTTTGGCGATAAATTTAAAGGGCTTTTTGAATTTAATTTTAAATAAACATTTATAGCGCTTATAAGCCCACTTGCTGTACTTTCGATATAGCCTTCTACACCACTTAGCTGACCTGCTATGTAAATGTTTGGATGATTTTTTAATTCGAAAGTACTTTTTAAAAGTTTTGGTGCGTTGATAAATGAGTTTCTGTGCATAACACCATATCTAACAAAGTTTGCTTTGTGTAGGGCTGGTATCATGCTAAATACTCTTTTTTGCTCAGGGTATAAAAGGTTTGTTTGGAAACCTACTAAGTTATAAAGTGACCCAACTGCATCTTCTTTACGAAGTTGTACAACTGCGTACGGTTTTGAGCCGTCTGGGTTACGTAGCCCAACTGGCTTTAATGGACCAAAACGCAATGTGTCTAATCCACGCTTTGCCATAACTTCTACCGGCATGCAGCCTTCGAAAACTTTTTTGTTTTCAAAATCTTTAAGCTCGACACTATTAGCATTTATAAGTTCGTTATAAAATGCTAAGTATTCTTGCTCATTCATAGGACAGTTGATATAGTCACCGTCACCTCTGTCGTATCTGTCTTGAACAAAACTACGGTCTTTATCAATACTATCAAAAGTAACTATTGGGCTTGAAGCATCAAAAAAGTATAAATACTCTTCGCCTAATAGCTTTGACAAACTCTTGGTTAAGTTGTCGCTGGTTAGTGGACCTGTTGCTATTATAACAGGCACATCTGTTGGTATATCTACTAATTCTTCGTTAATAATTTTTACATTATCAAAAGACTTAATAGTGTCAGTAATTTGTTGAGCGAATTTTTCTCTATCGACAGCTAGTGCTCCACCTGCTGGAACTCTACATTCATAAGCTGTTTTTATGATAAGACTATCAAAAAGTTGAAGTTCTTTTTTTAATAATCCTGATGAAGTTGTTGGTTGGTCGCTTTTTAGACTGTTGCTACAAACTAATTCTGCAAAGTTTGGGTTGTGGTGTGCAGGAGAAAACTTAACGGGTTTCATCTCGTAAAGCTCTACATTAACACCACGCTTTGCTAGTTGATAACAAGCTTCGCTACCTGCTAGTCCGCCGCCCACTATAATTACTTTATTTGTCATTTTTACTCTCACTATTCTCGTAATCACAATCTTTGTTAGAGCATTTGAAACGAGTTTCTTTCTTTAATTCTTTTTTTGTAAGGTATGAATTGCATTTTGGACATTTTTTGTCTGTTGGAATATCCCAGCTCATAAAGTTACATTCTGGAAAACCACTACATCCATAAAAGATTTTGCCATATTTTGAATGACGCTCATACACGTCTTTACCACAAGTTGGACATTTGCCTACTGGGTCTTTTTTGATAACGTCATCTAAGTTTTTGATATTTTTACAAGTCGGATAGTTAGAACATGCTAGGAACTTACCATATCTACCTTGCTTAACTACCATATCATTACCACACTTATCACACTTAACATTTAAGTTTTCTAGTTGTTTATCTTGTGCTTCTTGTTCTGGTGATTTTGGCTTTTCGTTAAGTTGTTTTGTATTACGGCATTTTGGATAGTTAGGACATGCTAGGAATTTACCAAACTTACTTTCTCTAACTACCATATTTGCTCCACAGTTTTCGCACTTAACATCACTTACTTCGACTTGCATTTTTACTCTCTTGCTACCAGTCAAAGCAAAGTGAACTTTATCTTCAAAGCCTTCATAGAAATCTGATACTATGCTTTGCCATTTTTCTTTGCCTTCTTCGACAAGGTCAAGACTGTCTTCCATTTGAGCTGTGAATGATACGTTCATAATATCTTCGAAGTATTTTTCTAGAAATTCTGTAACGGTTATACCTAGTTCTGTTGGGATAAGGTACTTACCGTCTTTTTCGGTATATTTACGATTAGCAAGCACTAATATTGTTGGTGCGTATGTTGCTGGTCTACCTATACCTTTATCTTCCATAGCTTTAACTAGGGTTGCATCTGTGTATCTTACAGGTGGCTTTGTAAACTTTTGCTCTGTTAAGACATCTTTAAGGTTAAGAATATCGCCTTGTTCTAGTGCAGGAAGATTGCTTGATGGAGTGTCTTTTTCTTTATCGTTATCTACTTCTTCATACATTTTGTATGCTACTGTAAAACCTGCAAACAAAGGTGTTTTGCCTGTTACTTTAAAACCATAGTCGCCAGCAAGGATATTAACTGTAAGAGTGTTGTATGTTGCTTCACTCATTTGACTTGCTAGGAATCTGTCATAGATAAGTTTGTAAAGTTTATATGTATTAGAAGTAGCTCCCAAAGATTCTTTAACAGAATCTGGTGTACGTTCAAGCGAAATAGGTCTAATCGCTTCGTGCGCATCTTGGGCATTTTTCTTAGTTTTAAAAACGTTGAACTTGTCTGGCGCATAATCTTTACCAAATTTGTTAATAATAAAGTCTTTTGCTGCTGCTTGCGCTTCTGGTGAAACACGGGTAGAGTCTGTTCTGATATAGGTAATTAAGGCTACTTTACCCTCACCTTTTAGCGTTACACCTTCGTACAAAGATTGTGCACTAGAAGTTACTTCTTTTAAAGACATATTAAGCTTGTTCATAGCATCTTGTTGCATTGTACTTGTAATAAATGGAGCTGGTGCTGATGATTTGCTAATAGATTTTTTTACACTATCAACTACAAAGTCTTGCGCCTTTATATAACCTACGATATCTTTGGTTGTGTTTTCGTTAGGGCTTGTGTACTTTTTAGCTTTGTATGTAGTAAGGCTTGCTTTAAAAGGTGAACTTGCACCTTTTGTTAACATAGCGTTGATGTTCCAGTATTCTTCTGGTTTGAAAGCCTTGATTTCTTTTTCTCTATCAACAACAAGCTTTAATGCTACTGATTGAACACGGCCTGCACTTAGGTTGCTTTTGATCTTTTTGCAAATTACTGGTGAAACTTTGTAACCTACTAAACGGTCAAGTACACGTCTGCCTTGTTGAGCGTGAACTAAGTTCATATCAATAACTCTTGGCTCAGTAACGGCTTTTTGAACGACGTTTTTTGAAATTTCGTTAAACACAACTCTACAAGGGGTGTTTTCTTTTATTCCCAAAACGTGCTCTACGTGCCAAGCGATTGCTTCTCCCTCTCTATCAGGGTCGGTAGCGATAAGTACATTGTCGACTTTTTCGTACTCTTTTTTAAGTTGAGAGATAACATCTTTCTTGTCTGGCATAAGCTCATAGCGTGGCTCAAAGCCATTGTTTATATCAATAGAAATTGATTTTGCAGGAAGGTCTCTTATGTGACCTTTTGTTGCAAACACTACATAGTCTTTGCCTAAATATTTTTGTAAGGTATCTTTTTTACCAGGACCTTCGATGATAACTAAATTCATCTAAAATCTCCTTATATAATTGATTTATTAATCGTTACAGTAAATTATTTTGAGTACATATTGCCCGCAAGTTTTTTAATTATTCCACGAATTGCCATTGTTGTCAACAAAGTGTTAAGGGTTTTTGTTTCTAACTTAGTTTTAGTCAAAATCTCTATAAATGCGAGTTCTTCATCTCCCAAAACATCTAAAATAAGCTGTTCTTCTTTGGTTAAAGAAAACAAAGTTTGCTGTTTTGGTTGATATTTAATGTTGTAGTCGTCTAAGATATCAGTTATATCTAAGACAGCTTTTGCTTGGCCATTTGCAATAATACGGTTACAACCAAGGCTTAGTTTGCTTGTGATATTACCTGGCACACTATACACATCAATATTATTGTCTAATGCATAATTTTTGGTATGCATAGAGCCTGACTTTTCGTCAGCTTCGGTTATTAAGACACCACAAGACAATCCAGCAATGATGCGATTTCTTATTGGAAAGTAATATGGCTCAGGTTTTTGATTTGGTTTACATTCTGAAACAAGCAAACCACCTTTATTTATAATATCATTGGACAAATTAAAATTGGTCGGCGGATAGATATAGTCAAGACCACCAGCAAGAACTGCAATTGTCTTGCCATTGTTTAAAAGTGTTGTTTCGTGTGCTACTGTATCTACACCACTAGATAAGCCACTAACTATGCAAAAGCCATTATTACAAAGGTCTTTTGTAAACTTTTCGGTTACGGTTCTACCGTAGTTTGTTATACGTCTTGTACCTACTATTGCAAAACAATTTGCTTTAAGTAAAGACACATCACCTTTGCAGTACAAAACAAGTGGTGGGCTGTCAATATTTTTTAATTTATCTGGATATTCAGCATTTAGAATAGTAACAACCTTTATGTCATTATTTTGCAAACTTTTTATATGTGTATTTATAAAACTATCTGTATTGGCATAAGCCATAGTTTCGTAAGTTTTGTCATCTATTATTGATAATATTTTTTGTTTGTCTTTTAGGAAGTTATCAAACAGGCTAGCCAAGTTATCTTGATACATATCAAACAGAAGTTTCTTTTTGTGATAGGTAAGATTTGAAAAACTATTAAGCCAAATCAAACTTTTATCATTATTATTAAACAATTATTTATCCCCTAAAAAATGTGATTTTTGTGACTAAACCCAATATTTGTTGTCAAGCGACCTATAACTTATAGCTTCTAACAAGTGCTCTAATTGTATTTGGTCACTGTTGTCAAGGTCAGCAATTGTTCTTGCTACTTTTAATATTCTGTCATGCGCTCTTGCACTTAATTTAAATTTGTCAAAAGCTTGTTCTAATACTTGTTGTTGGTCTTGGGTTAATTTGCAAAACTTTTTGATTTGACTTGAATTCATTTTGCTATTGTTATGAACTTTGGTGTCTTTAAATCTCGCTCTTTGATATTTACGAGCAATCTCTACTCTTGCTTTGATTGTTTTAGAATCTTCTGCAACAAGTTCGCTTGATATTTCTTGGAAAGTAAGACTATCAACTTCGACATGAAGATCAATTCTATCCATAAGTGGACCACTGATTTTGTTTAAGTATCTGTGTATTTGCATTGGCGTACACTTACACTCGTGCGTTTTGCTTCCATAATTACCACATGGGCACGGGTTCATACTTGCTATCATAGTAAACTGTGCTGGATACTCTACTGTTTGGGCATTTCTTGCAACGGTAATAACGCCGTCTTCTAATGGTTGACGCAAAGTTTCAATTGTATATCTTGTGTATTCTGGTAACTCATCTAAAAATAAAACACCGTTGTGTGATAGGCTTATCTCACCTGGTTTTGCGTTTTTGCCACCACCAGTCAAAGCCACTGTTGTTGCTGTATGATGAGGCGCTCTAAATGGTCTGGTGGTTATGATGCCCACTTTATTATCTAAAACACCTGATATACTGTGTATTTTTGTAACTTCTAGCGCTTCTTCAAAAGTCATATCTGGTAGTATTGAAGGAAAGCATTTTGCAAGAAGAGTTTTTCCACTACCAGGAGGGCCGATCATTAAAACATTATGTCCACCAGCTGCGGCTATTTCTAATGCACGCTTTGCACTAGCTTGGCCTTTTACCATACTAAAATCAAATATTGTAGCACGACTTTGGATTGCTGACTGATATGTTTCGTGTGTGATGGGCTGTATATCAGTTTCTCCTAACAAAAATGAAGTTAATTGTTGAAGAGTTTTGATTGCATAAATTTGGACATCTTCAATATAACTTGCTTCTTTTACGTTTTCATATGGAATAAATATCTTTTTTACACCCATATTTCTTGCGCTAATTAGCATAGGAAGTAAGCCGTTAATTTTTCTAACACTGCCATCTAATGACAACTCACCCACAAAGTAACTATCAACAATACTTTCAACTGGGATTTGGTTAGTTGCAGAAAGTAGCCCCATAGCAATAGGCAGGTCATAAAAAGAACCTTCCTTTCTTGTATCGGCAGGAGCTAGGTTTATAGTGATTTTGTCAATAGGAAATTTTAGGTTACTATTTTTTATAGCAGACCTAACGCGCTGTTTTGATTCTTTAATAGAAGTATCTGCAAGGCCTACTATGTCGTAGCTAGGAAGCCCCTTGTTGATATCCACTTCTACTTTAACTAGGTAGCCATCTAAACCAACTAGTCCAAAACTATTAACAATAGAAAGCATAAAACTCTCCTTTAAGCTAAACTATATTCATTTTAACAAACCTAAAAAAATAACACAACAAAACAAGCAAAATTTAAAAATTAAATTACATATATATTAT
>JAZRTN010000007.1:0-1967 GCA_045652045.1 Clostridia bacterium | reverse complement strand
AGTACTATTAACAACAGGATACTCTACTTCTCAATCAACAAAATTTATTCAAGTTAACGCACCTTATGTAACTGGTAATATAAAAATTGTTGCAGAACCTGCTTTGCGTGAATATTCAATTACATATAAGGGTGAAAATGGAGCAGGAGATACTGTTGTAAAGTATAACGTTACCACTGATATTCAACTTCTTGAAGTTCAAAAACCTGGTTATAAATGGAGTATGTACACATTTAATAGTACTTCTGGAAATTACAGATGGATGGATAAATTTAGTGGATCTATTGATGATTTACACGTTGGTAATGGTTTAGTAGGAAACATTACTTTAACACCAGTGTTCGACATAGTTGATTATTATATCAACTTTAATACTGATGGTAAAGGTAGCGTAACTCAATCACAAGTTAGCTACACAATTGCAAATGTAGAAGCGCCACAACTTTCTATCGTCAACGCAAATGGTGGTTATTCATTTAGCAAGTGGGAAATCACAAGTGCTTCTGGAAACTGGCAATTAGGCGATTACGAATGGCAAGAAGGTCGTTATGGTGATATTACATTAACTGCTAGATATGTAGTTGTTACATACGAAATTACTTTCCAAAATGCTGTTCATGCAACTGTAAACGGCTCAACAATTACATACACAGTAGAAGATGTGGTTGCACCACAATTACCAACTGTTACTACTGATATAGGATACGAACATATTGGTTGGGTTTTAGCGTCACAAGATGTTGGTAACTGGCCAACAGGAAGTTACGTATGGCAAACTGGTAGATATGGCAATATTACCATTCAACCTATCACAAACCCAGTTCAATATATAATTACTTACTTACCTGGTGAACACGGCTCTTTACAATCTAATACTTCAACATATACTATTGAAGATACATCATCTCCAATGGGGCCAGCTGTTAATGTTGAAGTAGGCTATCAATTTACTAATTGGTTGGTTACAACTGCTAGTGGAAATTGGGACCTAGGTACATATACATGGAAAAATGGTAATTATGGCAACATTACTTTGACAGCTCAATATGCTGCAATGACAAATATTAGTTACCTAACATCATACTTCTTAGAAAACTTAGACGGAACATATAGTGAAGCTTTGGGATATGAAGATATCAAAACCGGTCAAACAGGTCAGTTTGTACAAGCAAACATTATTCCTATTACAGGTTTTGTATATTACCCAGAACACTCACTAAATGTAGCCGAAGGATATGTTTCTGCTGGCGAAATGTTGAGATTAAAGTGTTATTTTAAACGTCAAGTATTTAATATTATGATTAGTGCTAGCAACAGTGCTTATGGTCAAATAAGTACAGCCCTATTAAGTGGTATTAAATATGAAACACCATTTAATGTTAATGGTAACGTTCTAACAATAGGTGAACACCAAGTTGTTGCCACTGCAAATGCTATGACAGTAGACACAGTTTATAGTTTTACAGGTTGGGCAGGAGAAGCGAGTGGTATTATTACAGACGACTTTGCATTTATAGCAAACTTCAATTCTACACCTAGACTTTATACAATTATATTTAAAAATGGTAATGACATTATGCAAACATTACAATTAGAATATAATAAAATCCCAACATATACAGGTGCAACACCATCTAAAAAAGGTGGTAAAGACTATAAATATAAATTTATAGGTTGGAGCTTGGATGGTAGCAATGATATTTTATTAGAAATGCCTAGTGTAACTGGCGATGCTACATATGTTGCTCATTTTGATGTAGAAAACCAATCAAAAATGTTAATAATAATATTGTTGTCAGTTGGTGGTGGATTATTGCTTCTTTCAACTATATTAATAATAGTTATTGCAGTGCTTAGAAAAAAACCAAAAAATCCAACAAAATTCTAATTAAAAAACACTCTTTTTTAAGAGTGTTTTTTTATATATGGATAAAGCATTAAAAATATTGGCTATAATATAATTGACT
>JAZRTN010000006.1:0-3453 GCA_045652045.1 Clostridia bacterium | reverse complement strand
AGACTATTAAAAAGTTCAAATAAAGTTTTAGCCGCAGTAATAACAGCACTTGTAGTGATGTTTTTGTTCGGCGTTTATTTAATAAAATCAACAGTTGCATATGCTAATTCTTATTTGGTCAGTTATGACTTAACCAATGTTGTTGTTGATAGTCAAGGAGACCACACATCTGCGTCAGATACGGAGGATTTTACAGTTACCTTGTTGCCTGCCGATGGTTATGTGGAGGTTGATAGAAACTCAGTAATAGTCACCATTGCAGGGGAAGTTTCAGACAAATTTGTTTTTAATGACAGAACTGGTGTTTTAACAATACAATCATCAGCAATTGTTGGTGAAATAAATATTTCTGCTAGTGGCTCTACAACTATATCTGACTATACAGTTACTGCCACAAACACAAATGCTTATTTTAATTCGTCAAACACTGTTGCAAAAGGTCAAGATTACACTGCAACATTTTCTGCTAAAAGTGGTTATGTTTTATATTCAAAACCAAGAGCAATCAAATCTGGTAAAGTTAGTTTAATTGATATTCCAGAAGCATATACATATAGTAGAACAGACGATAATTTAAACGGAACATTAACTATAAATGAAGAATATATCAACGGCGACCTTGAAATAACATGGAACGCTCAACAAATTAAAGTCAACAAGTCTTCGCTAACAAATGCAACCCTTTTAGAAGGTGACGTTTTTATTACCTTTGGTGAAGATGTAACATTTACAATTGTTCCAAATGAGCATAATGTTTTGCCAGAAACTATTGAACTTTATTATTCTGACTCTTCATCAGGATTGCCTTTATCAGAGGATTCATATACTTATGATAACCAAACAGGTGTTGTAACTGTACAAGGCCAATATGTTACTGATGTTATTGCAATTAAGTCAACAGTTCCTTTTAAAAAAGCAAATGTTACATATACTCTTACTAATGTAACAAAGGCTCAATATAGTAATTATAACCCAGACCAAATTGACTATACAAAGTCATGGTATGTTTATCTTAGACCAGATGAGAATTATAGATTAAGTGTTGACAATATCCAAATTAAAGTTGATGGAGAATTAATAGATAGTTCTAAATATTCTCTTAGCAGCCAAAACGGTCTTAATATTAAAGCCGGCACTGTTTATGGTGATGTAGAAATTATTGCTACGGCTGTAACAACTGGCATTCAAATAGAATATGACTTGCTTAATATTGAATTGTCTAACGCTCCAACATCTCACCAATTTAATACAGCATGGCCTTCAAATACCATATTTAGTTTTATAGCAACACCTGGATATGTAGAACCAGAAGTAACGGACAATACTTGCTTTAAATTGTTTATTGATGATGTAGAAGTTCCAATGGCAGATCAAGTTTGGAAAATTTACAATACAAAGAGATTATTTATTTATAAAAACACATTGCAATGTTCAAAAATTAAAATTTATGCTCACGCAAAACCAATTGAATATGCAATTAGTGTAAGAACTACTACCAATGGTACTATTGATGCTGACACAGCGAACTTTACTATTGAAACACAAGAAAATCCAGTTAACGTAATGGTAACACCTAGTGTTGGCTATGAGTTTGATTGCTGGAAAATTATTGATAGTAGTAACGATGCGTACAAAGTGGGAGATATATTTGCTTGGCAAGCTGGTACAATCGGAAATTTTACTATTGAAGCAAACTACAAACCAATAGAATATACAATAACAGTAAACGCAGGAGAACATGGATCTTGTGATACTGTTGAGTTAAAATATGATATGCAAACTTCAACACTTGATTTGCCACAAGTTGAAGTTGAAGAACACTATACTTTGACAGGTTGGCAAATAACTTTGTCTTCTGCTGTTGATGCTTGGCCACTTGGCGAGTTTGTTTGGCAGGCTGGCAAGCACGGTAACTTTACTATTACAGCTCAATATTCATTAACAAATTACACAATTACACTTAATCCAACAAACAAGGGAACTTTAACAGGGGAATCTGTTATAACATATACTTACCAAACAACAGAAGCTCCTATTATAGAAACTCCTACAACAAGCGAAGCTTTTGAGTTTATTGGTTGGGAAGTAACAACAGCTGATGGATCATGGCAAGAAGGTGATTATGTATGGCAAGAAAACAGCTATGGTAATATTGTGTTAACAGCTCAATATACAGAAAAGCATTATACAATTACTTTCGTAGATGGCGACCATGGTTCAATAGACAACTACTCAGTTGATTACAATACAAATATGCAAACAATTACAATGCCTACTGTTACACCTGACACTCATTATGTTTTTGATAAATGGCAAGTTATTGTTGCAGATGGTTACTGGCAAGTAGGTGATACTTTTGTATATGAAGAAGGCACTTATGGCGACATCACCGTAGCTCCTATCTATAAAGAAAAAGAATATACTATTACTCTACAACACGACAATCAAGGTACATTATCATATACTACATATACATATACTTATTCTCAATCTCAACAACCAGATATGAATTTAGCTCACCCATATCATGATGGTTACGTATTTGACCATTGGGAAGTTGTTAATACTACTGGCAGTTGGGTAGCTGGCGAAACTTTTAGTTGGAAAACTAACAATTATGGAGATGTTACTTTAATTGCTAGATATAGAGCTTTAAGCAACAGACCTTATACAGTTCAACACTATATTTCTTATGATAGAGAATCATACAACTATGCTTTGGCAGATGAATACACTCAAACTCTATACGGTACTACTTGGGAACAAGTTACTGTAAGTCCAATATTTATTCCAGGATACGAGTTTAATGCAAGCGAACCTCTAAATTTCTTAACAAAAAAACTTAAAGGTGACGGTACAGACGTATTTAGAGTTTATTATGTAAGAGGTGAGTTTGATATTACCTATACTGTTACAAACATTACAGTTGAAGCAGCAACAGTTCTTCAAAAAGAATATAATCCATATTTAACAGTTTATGATACCGCATTTTATGTTTATTTAAAACCGGCAGAAAATTATCATATAGAAGAAAATTCAATCAAGTTTAAAATTAACAATGAGCTTGTTGAGTTGCAATATGAAATAACCTCATCAAATAGATTATATCTAAAAGCTGGACAAATAACTGGCGATATGGAGATTATTCTTGATGCTCGTCCAAATGTTTTTGAGGTAACTTATGAATTAACAGGATTGTCTGTGGCTGTTCCTGAAACACCGGAAAATCCAGAAGATCCGGAAAACCCAGAAGATCCAGAAAATCCAGAAACTCCTGAGGTTGTTGTAGATTATTATCATGCTACATATGGTACTCAATTTAAAGTTTATTTAGTTTTGGAAGCTAACGCAGAGGAATACACTTTCCCAACAGTGGCTACAACTAAAATTTATGTAGACGGAGTACTATTAACAACAGGATACTAAGTCGGAGGCCAAGCGGTCTTAGGAAGA
>JAZRTN010000005.1:0-13061 GCA_045652045.1 Clostridia bacterium | reverse complement strand
TAAGTATAGTTGATATCAGTAGTTTTAAAGAATTTGCTAGAAACAATTGTGCTTGTCATCTTGTAAGTACCATGCGCACTTGATTTAGATATACTAGACACTCCTGTTTCAATAATGTTTCCAGCCCCGTCTAATTTACATATCTGGGTTGTAAAGAAGTCTATAAGATTAGTTTTTGCTGGACTGTATGCATTTTTAAGCATATCAAATGTTAAGCCACTATTTAACGCAACAAAATCGCTTAAATAAAGTTTATCATCTGCTGTAGTTCCAGTTTGTGTTAAGTCTATGTCGACTTGTCCATAGCTGCCAGCCATATTTGTAGTTAAGAATAATTCACGAGCCTCTTTCTTTATAATTTTAAACTGAATTTTAAAACTGTCTAAAGAGAAAGCATAATTACCTGATTGCTCAACGACATTTAATATGTTATGAGGTTTTATGAAGTAATCAGCATCTTCTGTGAAACTTGCAGTAATCTCGTCAGGTACAGCTTCGTTTTCTCCACCTTGCATTGTAAATTTATCAAATCCAATAACAATACTTAGTGGGATGTTTAAATGTGCAGCATTAGTACTAATTAAATCAAGAGAGATAGGGCCGTCTTGTTCGAATGATTGATAATACCATCTAGCGGTTGGGCCATCTATTTCAAAGCTAGAAGATAATTCAATAGGAATAGTATAAACAATTTGCTCGTTAGTAGTGTCGTTTTCGATATTTGCGTTGTAACCTGTTTGGCCTTCTTCTATTAGAGCAAGATCGTTATAGGTCAGTGTTTTAGGAAGAACTGTGAATGATACTTGTTCCATAGTAATAGCAAAGTTCGCATTTATGCTAACAAACAAAACATATGCTTGGAAGGTTCCCGCGTTTTGTTGGTTAAAAAATGTTGCGCTTGGGGCAAGGTATTTGCCTTCATCGGCAGCGCCTTCTAAGAATGTTGCGATATCATCTTTGATATTTTTAGTAGGGGCGTAACTAATAGCTCCTGTAATAGGATGAACAATTTGATAACTAATGTTGAATTCTGCAGTGTTATTGAAGTACTCTTCTGTGAATATCCAAATACCACCCTCACTACCTGTTGCTGTAGTACCACCAACGTAGTTTGTTCCATTAAAGAAATCTTCACCTGTTGCTTGGTCTAATGATTCGCCGCCATAACTTGCATTAAAGGTAAATAGTGTTGGGCTATAAGCTTTGTAAGTATAATGAGCAGTTGCAGATAACTCGACAGTAGGTGCTGTTATATAGTACCTAATAAATAGGGTATTTGAAGATATGTAGGTTGAGTTTGAGAATTGAAGACTTACTTCCCAATCACCAGTTGTATTTGGAGCTTCAGATACAAAATTGTCTCCAGAATTATACTTTCTATAACCGATAATAAAATCTGCTGAAGTAATAGGAGCAGTTCTATCTGCTGTTAGTCTTCCATTTACTTTTATTATGCTTACATCAAAATCATTATTGCCCATAGAGAAGTTTGATTCTACAATAGACACATCAGATTCAATAGTTACTGCATTTTGCAAGATGTCGATTTGATAGTAATCGCTCATTGCATAGTTAGGATCGGTTGTGCCGATTCTATAGTAATAAGTTCCACTTGGGAAAATAGATGTTAGGTTTAGGTTTTCATAAATGCAGTTTTTTGCATTTGTTCTAACATAAGAACGGTAAACAGGTCCATCAATTTCTTTGTAGAAATAGAAGGTTACTTGATAACCTGTCCTAAATGAAAGTTTTTTATCAGGAATTGCTCTTGTGTTAATTTCGAATTTTGTAATAGATTTTGCATATAACAGGTTAGGGTTTCTTGCACCAGAAGCGTATTCGACAAACACTTCACAACCTGTTATTTGTCTAGGATTAATTTTGATTCTTCTTTGGGTCTCAAAGTCGCTTGTATCGGTATTATTAAAGTTTGCCTTAGTTGAGATTATTGAATAATGTGCGATATATTCTCCAGCAGGGGTTGTAGAATCGATTTTTGTCAAAGGAGTTCCACCGGCTACATTTTCATAATATCTATAACAAACAATGCCGTCGTCCAATGTAGGAGTGTAACTAGGGTTTGTTACAAACTTAATAGTTAAATAATTGTTAGCGCTGTTTGTAGCTTGAACTTCTAGATCTGATATGTCATCATTTCCATATGTAAAGTTTGTTGTAGATAAATACTTCTCAAATGTAAACTTTGTTTTGCGTAGTACAAAGAAACCAAAGTATTCAAAAATGTCTGGTTGGATATAGTTAGAACCGCAACTAATTACCGCTTTAACCATATAAAGAATAGTTCTGCCTTCAACTAGGTTGATAGGAGCATCGGCAATTGGTGTGGCGTTAGCCGCTTGAGTAATACTTTCTACTGTATAGTAAGTATATGTTATACCAAAATAAACGTCAGCGTTGCCGTTTTCTGCATAAATCCAAGAATTGCCTTCTTGGACAGTTGGGATATAGTGTTTGCCATTGGTATCCTTTAATTCATTAAAGATTCTTTGTCCAGTGTAGTCTAATCCTTCTTGTTGAGTAGAGTAATTAACAAAGGTTGGCATTTTTGCTCTATCGACAGTAAGAATAGCTGACTTTTCGTTAGAAAGAGTATTTCCATCTTTAGAGACAATAGTTAGAGTGATTTTAAAGGTGTATCCGGCACGGTTTAAATGTTGAACAAATTCTGTTTCGCCTGGAGCTATAGAAAGACTAGTTGTTGGATTAACTAACGTAGAAAGGTATATGTCGTAGTCGTCCATTTCTGTCTCAGACTCAACAACCATTGCACTATAAATATCTGCATACATTTGGTCTGGATTGTCGGTATAAGTTACGTTGTAGTAAATTGTTGCATCAATGATACCAATCTGTCCCATATAGAATTGTGGAACGATTGAGAAGGCTTTTTCAATTGCAATATCATTAGGGGTTCTAAAGTTTATAATGCCTTCGTCGGATTCTTTTGCGGTAATGCGAATTATATATTCGCCAGATTTTGTAGGTAGTTCTGAACTGTTATACTCTTCGTTAGAGCTAGTAGTGCCTTCAAACTTAATTTCAAGCCAAGAAGGCTTGTTTGTTTCTAGCGTGTAGTAAGGGCTACTTGTATTGTTTTCAAAAATAAACATTGTTTGTCCATTTGCGATAACAACAAAGTCAATACAACTGCCGTATCCCTCTCTAAAGTTAATCAAGGCATTGTCTCCCCAGTCGACTTCTAAAATTGCTGGTTCGATTTCAAATGCGTGATCAAGGCAAGAATAGTAGTTTGTTGAATCAATTTCATATACAGCAATATAAGAACCAACGTCTTGTGGAGGAGAATCTGGTGTGAAAGGTTCTTCTTTAAGTAAATCATCAGCCTTGTAGTATGCAATTATTTCGCCTGTAAGGCCTTGTGGGTCTGTTACAAACTGTAGAACTAGGTCTGCATCTGGATCTGGATTGTAGCTAATAGAAGGTGTTCTTAGAGCTACTGTTGCAGGAGCTTTTTCTACTAGATAAAAAGATGTAAATTCTCTTTGGCTGAATGTATAGTTAGGGTTTGTTGTGTTAATTCTAGCAACAGCATAATATATACCGGCTTTAGTAGGAGAAATAGATGATCTTTCAACAAATGCTTTGTTTAGTAAATATTCATTACCTTCTTCGTCAATATAGTAGATATTAAATGTGTCGGTAACGTCTCCACTTATAGGGTTTGTGTAAACAATTTTTTCTGCCCTAAATGACTTTCTGTTGCCTACTTTAACATAGCCCATATCTCCACCACCATTGTCATATGGTAGTTGTCCCAAGAAGCCTTCAACAGAGCTGAAAGGTATTCCGTAATAAGTGTAGCCAATGCTAACGGTAATTGTATTTTTTAAGAAACTGTCTGTTATGTCAAGTTCGTTAGCGGTTGTATATAAACTTGAATATATAGGGTGTTTTGTGTTTTGTGTTGGGTCTGGGTTGTCAAATATAAACTCAACATTAATCTTTTTAGTATCAGCATCTACGTCTTCAATGTTTAAAGATTCCTCAAAAGATACGCCATGTGTCCATTTGATAGATTCGGTAGGGTATGCTTTTTTAATGATTTTCAAAAGCAAATCATTTACATGAATATAATCATGGTAGTTTGATCCAACATATGTACCCTCATAATCTGTTGGGGTATATGTAACATATAGTGGGTATCCAACAGCGTTTACTTCTTGGTCTGCATAGCTTGTTAAGTTGTAGTCTGCTGCTCTAGAAATAAATTCTTCTGTTTCGCCTGTCGCTTGGTTTTCGAACACGTATCTGCCACCATGTATGTTAGGCTTAGCTGTGCCGTATTCCATATCATCAACAGTAGGAGCTGCTAGCATAGTAAGAGTTGCCTTATTGATGGTTAACATACCATATTTCTTTATGTTTATACCATAGTTGGCAGTAATATCTACACCACCGTCTTTAATAATTAATTTATTAGGATCAGTTGGGTTTGTATTAATAGAGACTGTATAAACGCCTGCGTTTTTAGCTTCTTGAATAGTTTGGAAAGTACCTTCTGTGTATTCTAATGTGTAAGTAGATTCGCCATCTATTTGAATTTCGAACAAGTCTGAAAAACTAAACTCATCACCATAAGTGATGCTTGCGGTGTTTATTGAATGATTTGATTTGTTTACAATATTTACATTAAGAAGATTTGCTCCAACATAGAATAATTCAACTGCTTGTTCATTTATAACAATGTTGTAGCTATTGTTAACTTCGATTGTATTGCTAAATACAACTGTTCTAGAAGAGTCTACTATTTCCAAGCCATATTGATAGTCTTGGTCAATTTTTTGTAATACATAAACTTTTGGGTTTGCAGTATTGTCTACATGGCAAACTAAGTTGTCGAAGTTTACTTTATCGCCACTTGCAAGGCCTGGTGAGAAACTTAATACTGGTTGAGGTTGAGGAGTGCCATAAGCATACGTTTGTGGAATAAATGACAATGTAACTGTGCGTTTATTGACAACCAATCTTCCTTTTGTAAAGTTGATTGTAAAATTGCTACCAGCATTTAGATTGCCTCTACCAATTTCATAGTAGTCGTCATTTGGGTCTGCGTTTTCTAAATTATTAGCATAAAGAGCAGTAGTTCTTGTTAGGTCAAGTTTTCCACTAAATACTGGAGATGGGCCAATATATTCTATTGTGCCTTCTTCTCCCTTATAGAAAGACATATCATAATTATATTTTGCCACTGTCTCCCCATAAGTTATCTCCATATTTCTTGCTGTGATATTAAGTTGTCTAGGAACAATTTGGTATATGCCCTCTTCAAATGATATATCGTAATTGTTTTTTGCTGCAGTTTTTAGTTTTACAGTACCAATCTTAATTGCATAAGTGCCGACATTGTCTCCCGGAACTCTCACAAAGTTGCCTTCAACAACTTGATTCAAGCTTACTCCAGCAGGAAGGTTCGTGTCGGTATTTTGAGTTTGCAAAGTCCTTTCAGGCTCTCCGTATAAAACTGGGTTATCATTCTCAATACTATAACTTATAGGCCTAATATTAATTAATCTCTTGTTTACGGTAAGCGTTCCAGGAATGGTAGTCAGTTTGTAATATTTTTTAGTATTAGCAAGGGTTGTTTTTGTAAATGTGATTGCAAATTCTCCTGCCGAATCTGTTACAGAAGAATCTAAAACAAGTTCGCTTAATACTGTTGCGACAGTGTCGCCAGCGACTAAGCCGTTAGCAGTACAAGTAAACTCTGGTTTTTCTTCTTTATAAACTATTTCTTTGTCATCAGCTGTGATTGTTAATTCTATTTTTTCAACATATTTGTATGTTTTGTCAAATTCTATCTTATACTTATTATTGTCTACGATGTTTAAAGTTTGAACTATATTAGGAAGCATTTCCCATTTTTGATAATAAACTTCTTGTTCGCTTGGAGTAAGAGTGTTTACTTCGGCGATTGTTTCTGATAGCAAAACCTTTTCGTTGTCTTTTAATACTATAAATCCGTCTGCATCAACAATTGTGTCTACAAGAACGCCGTTCATAACAATTTCGTATTGTTTGTCTTCTGGTGCAATGTGATTTCCTGCATGTTGAGCTGAATAAGGAATGGTATAACTCTTTAAAGTTAAAACAATATTATTTGTTCTAACTGCAAAAGTTACATTAGGGTTAAAGAATTTTAATGTATAGTTAGGGTTGATGTTTTGGTTAAGAACATATGAGTAATTGCCAACAATCTCACCATCTTCTCTTGATAAGCAACCTGACAAATCGTCGCCGTCTACTGCGTTTGATACAAGATATTCTAGTTCTGGGTCTTTGTCTCCTGCAAATTTGCCTTGGCCTGCTGTAACGTTAACTTCGGCAGTTCTTTTTGCAATAGTATATGTTGCAGTGCTTCTTTCTCTAATGTTTAAGTTTGTAGAGATTAGGTCTGCTGCTGAGATAACATAGTTTCCAGCAGAAAGTTTAGCACCTGCTTGTGTATCTAGCAGTTTAAGTGATCCAGAAACATTTGCTGGGTCAATGTGAGAAAGTACATTTCCACCCAAGTCTCTAATTTCAAATGTTAGAGCGTTTAATGGGTCTCCATAAATACTAGTTTGTGTAGTTGGGGTGATCTTAACATCTAGTTGATTGATTGTAAGTAGTCCAGTTACAATTTCTATTGTATAGTTTGGATTTGGAACATATTGAGCGTCAATTGTATAAGCGCCTACATTTTCAACAGTTACTTGGCGATTAACAATGTAGTCAACAGAATCTTCACCAATCAAACCTTCTATTACTGATGTGAATGCTGGATCTGGTGCTCCAAACACTTTTGTTTTGCTGTCAATTCTAATAACAGCAATTCTTGGATTGATTCTCAAAAGACATTCGCCAACAACTGAATTAGTTCCTTCAACATAAGCTTTAACTGTGTAAACGCCTGCGTTGACAGGTGCGTCTAGTGTCTCAGGATATCCGTCACCTGAGTATTTGTATTCTACCGTCATTCCTTCTGGCAAATTCACTGCCACTACTGATTTTGGTGTGCCATCGTAAGTAACGGTTAAGTCATACATCTCTGCGTTGGTAGACCTAGTGTAAATGGTAAACTGTACACTTGCCTTAATGCTACTGTTCTTTTTGCTCATTGCTGTAATTACAACAGTACCAGCTTTCTTAGGTGTAACCTTACCATGAGAGTTTACCTCTGCTACTGTTTTGTTGCTACTTTGCCAAGAAACATCTTTTTGAGACGCCTTACTAGGAGTTAACATTGCAGTCAGAGTAAACTCTTCGTTTACATACACATACTGAGGCTTTCCGACAATTTCAATTGTCTTAATGTCAGGTGCCCCGCAGGCAACCAAAACAAAGCCCGTTAATGTTAACAAGCATATCAAAAATATAAATTTAGAAAATCTTTTCATATCTTCACCTCTTGACAATAAGTAGTCAAAATTACATAGTATGACATTATAGTATATTTATATATAATATAATATATTATTTACCATATTTAAGGCAAATATTTTAGGGATAAAAGTTATTTTTTGAATTAACTTTTTTAATTTCAAAAAGGGCGATTTTTTTAAAAAACTAGCCAAAAATATTTGACTAAAAACTCAAATATGTTAACCTTAGAGAGTATCTCAACTAGCTTTATAGCAGGTTTTTTGTGATATAAACCATACTAAAAGGATAATTTTATGAATATCGAAGAAGTATTGTGCAGTGAGTTTAACTTACAACCTCACCACACAACAAACATCATTAACCTTATAGATGAAGGTTGCACAATCCCATTTATCGCCAGATACCGTAAAGAGCTTACAGGTAGCTGCGATGACCAAGTATTAAGAGAGTTTAATGACAGATTAACTTATCTTAGAAACTTAACCAAAAGAAAAGAAGAAGTAATCAAGATTGTTACCGAACAAGGCAACATGACAGATGAAATTATGAAAAGCTTAGACGAAGCAAAAACTTTAACCGAAGTAGAAGATATATATCGTCCATTCAAACCAAAAAGAAAAACCCGTGCAAGCGTAGCTATTGCAAAAGGTTTGCAACCGCTTGCCGATATGATAATGAAAGGCACATTCGAAGGCGACTTAGAAGAAGTAGCAGCAACATTTATTACAGAAGAAAATGAGTTAAAAGACGCCAAAGAAGCAATCCAAGGCGCGCTTGATATTATTGCTGAAACAATCTCTGACAGCGCAGAATTAAGAAAAACTCTAAGAGAATTTTTAGAAAAAACAGCCGAAATCAAAACAACTTGGGTAGAAGATCAAGAAAAAAGCAAAGTTTATGAAATGTACAAAGATTTTAGTGAACTTGTTTCAAAAATCCCAAGCCATAGAGTTTTAGCAATCAACCGTGGTGAAAGCGAAGATTGTCTAAAAGTTAAAGTAACAGCACCAGATGCAAAATGTTTAGAAATAATCAAAGAAATGTTTGCAACTTGCGAAAAAACACAAGAATTATTAGAAAATGCTTGCCAAGATAGTTATGAGAGATTAATCTTCCCATCACTAGAAAGAGAACTTCGCACAATGCTTACAGATAGATCAAACGAACAAGCAATCAAAATGTTTGATGTTAACTTGCGTCCATTGCTTTTGCAACCACCTCTAAAAGGTAAAGTAATTCTAGGTCTAGACCCAGCGTACAGAACAGGTTGTAAAATTGCAGTTATCGACCAATTTGGCAATGTATTAGACACAACAGTTGTTTATCCAACACCACCACAAAGCAAAATTGAAGAAGCAGAACAAAAGCTTACAGCCCTTATCAACAAACATAACGTAGATGTTATCTCAATTGGTAATGGTACAGCTTCAAAAGAATCAGAAATGTTTGTTGCTGAACTTATCAAAAAACAAACAAGAAAAGTAAGTTATGCAGTTGTTAACGAAGCAGGTGCATCAGTATATAGCGCCTCAAAACTAGGTGCTAGCGAATTCCCTGATTTTGACGTAGCGCTTCGTAGTGCAGTGTCTATCGCAAGAAGATTGCAAGACCCATTAGCAGAACTTATCAAAATTGATGTTAAATCAATTGGTGTTGGTCAATATCAACACGATATGCCACAAAAACGCCTAACCGAAGTGTTAACAGGTGTAGTAGAAGACTGTGTTAACAGTGTAGGTGTAGACTTAAATACAGCATCAGTAAGTTTGCTTAGCTATGTATCAGGCTTAAACGGTAGCATTGCAAAAAATATCGTAGATTATAGAGCTAAAAACGGCGAATTTACCGATAGACAACAACTACTAAAAGTATCAAAACTTGGCGACAAAGCTTTTGAACAATGCGCAGGTTTCTTACGTATTGTTGGTGGCAAAAACATTTTAGATAATACAGCTGTCCACCCAGAAAGTTATCCAGCAGCAGAAAAGCTATTAAAAATGTTCAATTTTAGCGACGAAAGCGTCAAAAATGGTGAATTAGTTCAACTTGCATCAATGGTAAAGCTAAAAGGTGAAGAAGCTGTTTCAAAAGAATGTGGAGTAGGTGTCCCAACCTTAGAAGACATTATTACAGAAATTGCAAAACCAGGTAGAGATATCCGCGACTCTCTTCCACAAGTAGAGCTTCGTAGCGATATTCTTGATATCAAAGACTTGAAACCTGATATGATTTTGACAGGTACAGTAAGAAACGTTATTGACTTTGGTGCGTTTGTTGATATTGGTGTTCACCAAGATGGCTTAATACATATTTCTCAAATCAGCGATAAATATGTTAAACACCCATCAGAAATCTTAAAAGTAGGTCAAGTTCTAAAAGTTAAAGTACTAACAGTTGACCTTGATAAAAACCGTATCGGCCTAACTCTAAAAGGTATTGAATAAAAATTTTCAAAATAAAAAAGACCAGTTTAAATTCTGGTCTTTTTTTTGTTTTAAATTTAAAGTTTTTTACAAAATGTAATTTTTTACCATAAAAAACATTGTTTTTATTACATTTTTGCTATAAAAAACGCATTTTTATAAAAAACAGTACAATTATTCTTTGTTATTTAAAAACATTATGCCCATAGCGCTTTCGCCGCAGTGGCTAGAAATTGTGCCATTTGCAACAATATCATAAATTTCTTCAAAACCTTGTTGTCTTAAAAAGTCATAAGCAAAATCAAGTTGTTTTTGAGTAATTGTAGTATAAGCAATTATTGCAACTGATTTGTCTGGGTTGTTATTACGTATTACATCTTCGCATAGCTTTTTAAAACAGCTATCCATTGTACCTAAATATTTTTTTCCAACACCAGTCTTGCCATTTGCCATTGTGATAGTAGGGTGTATTTTAAGAAGATTTGCTCCTAACATTTGCAACATACTACATCTACCGCCATGTCTCAAATAATCTAGTTTGTTTGGTATAAAGTTTAGCTGAATATCATTTATTCTGTCGCTAACTTTTTGTACAATTTCTTTACTGGCTAGCCCTTGTTTTGCTAGTTTTGCTGCATATATTGCTAAAAGAGCAATGCCACCACAAAGGCTTCTTGTGTCGATTATATGCACTTGTTTTAAGTTTTTACTTACACTGATTGCATTTTTGTATGTGCAACTTATGTCGCTTGACATGCTTAGATGTACAACTTCGTCATAATTTTTTAGTAAGTTCTCAAAATATTCTTTAAATTGATATTCGTTTACTGCGCAAGTTTTTGGCATAATTTTTGTTTTTGCTACAAACTCAAATATTTTCTTTCCGGCGTCTTCGCTGTCGACAATTTCCTCATCACCCAAAACTATTGTCAAAGGTACGCTGCTTATATTGAATTTGTTTTTTAGTTCGCTAGACAAGTCTGCCGAACTTTCAACAGATATTGCTATTTTCATATATTCTCCTATTAACAAAAAGGCAGGCCAAATTAGCCGCCTAAAAGCTTTGATTGTTGTCTGATTTTATTTTCCGTCGTTGATATATAAAATACCTAATGTATTTTCGCCACAATGACTAGAAATTGTGCCACCAGCAGTTGTTTCATAAACTTCCTTAAAGCCACGTTCTTTTAAAGCTTTTGTTGCTGCTGCCACCATACCTTCTGTTGCAGTAGTGTGTGTAATAAATGCAACACTAAGGTCTGGGTTGTTAAATTCTTCTAATGTGTCTTTGCAATATTGTTCTACACAACGGTCCATATTGCCACGGTATTTTCTACCAGCACCCATTTTGCCATCTTTAACAACAATTTGTGGTCTGATTTTCAATAAGTTAGCACCAAACAAACTTAACATACTGCATCTGCCACCTTTGTATAGGTAGTCAAGTCTTTCAATAATAAAGCTTGCTTGAACGTCGCTTACCCTTGACTCAACTGCACTTGCAATCTCTGCGGCGTTTAGTTTGCCTTCTTTGATTAAGTTGCTTGCGTATATTGCAAGTAGGGCGATGCCGGTTGATAAACTTTTGCTATCAATAACATAAATGTTACTTAGTTTAGAAGCGGCATTTTTTGCATTTTGACAGCTACTGCTTATGCCAGATGATAAACTAATGTGTACAACTGCATCGTATTCTTTAAGTAGGTTTTGGAAATGCTCTGCATAAGCAAACTCGTTTACAGCACTTGTTTTTGGTAGAATTTTTGTTGCTTTTACATATTCAAAAATTTCTTTTGGGTCAAACTCCCCGTCCTTTCTTTCTTCTTCGCCAAGCAAAACATTAAAAGGCAAAGTTTGTATTTTGTATTTTGCTAAAAGCTCTTTGCTTAGGTCAATTGTTGACTCTGATGATAAAGCAATTTTCATAAATAAAATACTCCTTTCGTTTATTAAAATTAAAAAGTTTATTTTAAAAATTTTTGTTTAAAGTTGGTGTGATATTTCACGCTGTTATTTTATTAAAAATAAAATTTTTTAACAACCTACTTTTCAAAGCCTTAACTATAAGGGCTGGGAATTTAAAGTAGAGTTCAAAAAAGTCTATTCTACTTTGAGTAGAGTGGTCAAAATTTGATAAAAAATTACTCTTCAAAATACTTGATATTTGTTTTGTATAATTATATAATATGCATATGGAAGATTTAAACGAACTAAAAAAGAATATAGCAGACAATCTTATATTTTATCGTAAGAAAAAAGGTCTTACCCAGCTTGATATAGCAGAGAAGCTTAGCTATTCAGATAAAGCTGTTTCAAAATGGGAAAGAGCAGAAGCTGTTCCTGATATATATACATTAAAGCAGCTGGCTGACCTTTATAATATCAAAGTAGACGACCTATTATCTAACGATACAAAGCGTAGAGAAAAACTTACTAAGTCAAATGCAAAAAAAGACAAAGTCAAAAAAATCTTAGTCACAGTTTTGTCTTGTGGTCTTGTATGGTTAATTGCTACAACTTTGTATATATTCCCAACAATTATTTTGCCAGAAGTCACAAATACTTGGCTTATATTTATATGGGCACTTGCAATTAACTTTATTATACTAGTTGTGTTTAGCTGCATATGGTCAACAAGATTGCATATTTGCTTAACGGTTTCAGGACTTATCTGGACAATATTTTTAGCAATATGTCTAACTATCGGCACTGCAAAAATTTGGTGGCTATTTGTAATAGGTATTCCACTACAAATTTTAACAATACTATGGTTTGTCTATATGAACGTTTACAAACCAAAGAAAAAAGTCGCAGTAGTAGAAGAAGAATAATATTTTGGAGAAAGTATGAAAGCAGTAATACAAAGATGCAATAATGCACAAGTTGTTGTCGAAGGAAATGCTGTTGGAAAAATAAATAAAGGTTTTTTAGTTTTGTTAGGCGTAGGCAATACTGATACAGAGTGGGATATAAGTTATCTAGCTCGCAAGATTGCTGGTCTTAGAATATTCGAAGATGACCAAGGCAAAATGAACCTTAACATTTCACAAGTAAATGGCGAAGTGTTGATTATTAGTAACTTCACATTATACGGCAACAGTTATGATGGGTTTAGACCAAGTTTTAGTGATGCAATGATGCCTGCAAAGGCAGAGGAATTTTATAACAAGTTTATTGAAGAATGTAAAAAATATGACTTCAAAAATATCCAAACAAGTCGGATCGTAGCCATGT
>JAZRTN010000004.1:0-2826 GCA_045652045.1 Clostridia bacterium | reverse complement strand
TGTTACTTTAACTTTTTGTAATGGTTGGCGATGTCTAAATCTTGCAAGACATTCAAAAGTAGTATTAGTAGGAACTGATGGTATCCAATTTATTTTGTAGCTAACAAGACCTTTACTAAATAGCAAACTCTCGTCCCCTTGGCTAACATACAAAATATTGTTTTTAACATCTTTATCATATACAAACCAGCGGCCTGTACCCCCACTTACACCACCGATATTTAGGCCCCTTCTTTGGCCATAGGTATAAAACATAACGCCTTCGTGTCTACCTACTACTTTGCCCTTTGTATCTACAATATCACCTTGTTTTGCAGGAAGATAGTTTTGTAAAAACTGCCTAAACTTGCGCTCCCCTATAAAACACACTCCTGTACTATCTTTTTTTGATGCTGTTATAAGGTCGTTTTCTTGCGCTATGCGGCGAAGTTCTGGTTTTTCAATATTTCCCACAGGAAACATAACTTTGGCCAATTGCTCTTGATTTAACTGATTTAAAAAGTATGTTTGGTCTTTGTTTTCGTCTAATGCTCTTTGAAGATAGTGTTTGCCGTCTTCGTGTCTAATATTTGCATAGTGTCCTGTTGCCACATAGTCTGCTCCAAGCATCAAGGCATACTCTAAAAATGGTCCAAATTTAATTTCTCTATTACACAAAACATCTGGATTTGGCGTTCTACCTTTTTTGTATTCTTCCAAAAATTCGGCAAAAACTTTATCCAAATATTGTTGGGCAAAGTTGACTGAATAGTATGATATTTGTAATTTTTCGCAAACTCTCTTAACATCTTCAAAATCGTCTGCTGCCGTACACGCACCATCTTCATCATTCTCTTCCCAGTTGTGCATAAATAGACCAATAACATTGTACCCCTGTTGCTTTAATAGCAATGCTGCAACAGAACTGTCAACGCCACCACTCATACCAACTACAACTGTTTTTGTCATTATTTTTTCTTCTTTTTATTATTATTGTTTGATGTATTTGTTTGTTTTGATTTTTTTGATTGTTGAGCTTTTTTGCTTAAAAGTTTTTTAACTTCTTGGCTACTTATAATCTTTGATTGAGGAACAAAAGGTTCTTCTTCTACTTCTGGTTCTAATTCAGGTTGTTGTTCTTCTTCATCTTCTTGTCGCTCTTTTTGTTCTTCAATTTGTTTTTCGGCTTTTTTAGAAACCTCTTCAACAATTTTTAAAACTTCTTTATTTTCTTCTTTCTTTGTTTCTACACGCATTCTATCTTCTTCAATGGCGATAGGAACTCTAAATGTATTGGTCAATACTTTTATAGTGTCTACTGTCCAAAATAAAACACAGAACGCAGATGGTAAAATTAAAATCCACATAAGAATTGACAACAGTGGAATATCCCACCAAGTTAGTGGTAACATTGCTGCAATAGTTACCATAAGCATACCTATTAATTTTGCAACCCCTCTACCTATTCTTCCAGTGTAAAAATTATGTCCCCCAAATACACCTAAGAACAATGTCATGAAAAACAATTTCCATTTATTAACATCACTTGGTAATACTTTATCATATACAACAAGGTGTTTTTGACGTTTTCTTAATGCTTTTTTTGCTTCTTTATTTGTTGCATATACAAGTCTTGAATATATTAATCCACATGCTGGACACTTCGGATGATGTATAGGACATTTTGTGTCACATCTTGGACATCTTTTAAAATCTTTCTTTCTTGCCATAAATATTTTCCTTAAACGCTATAATTTTAACAAAAACATTGGTATTAGTCAACAATTAAAGTTTGTAATATAGATATAAAAAAAATCACCTTAGGGTTAAAGGTGATTTTTTGTAATTAATTATTTATTGTCTACTTGTGCCATATAAGCGATAAGGTCAACAACTTTGTTTGAATAACCCCACTCGTTATCGTACCAAGAAATTAATTTAACAAAGTTTTCGTTAAGCATGATACCACCAGCAGCGTCAAAAATGCTTGTTCTCTTGTCACCAATAAAGTCGCTTGAAACAACTGGATCTTCTGTATAACCAAGTATTCCAGCCATATCTGTTGCAGCGTGTTTTTTAACAACTTCTTTGATTTCTTCATAAGTTGTAGATTTTTTTAGTCTGCAAGTTAAGTCAACAACTGAAACGTTAACTGTTGGAACTCTAAAACTCATACCTGTAAGTTTGCCTTTAAGTTCAGGAATAACTTCACCAACAGCTTTTGCAGCACCTGTTGAAGATGGGATAATATTTGCACTAGCAGCACGACCACCTCTCCAATCTTTCTTAGAAGGACCGTCTACTGTAAGTTGAGTTGCTGTTGTTGAGTGAACAGTTGTCATAAGACCTTCAACAATACCAAATTCATCATTAAGAACTTTTGCAAGAGGAGCAAGACAGTTTGTTGTACAGCTTGCGTTTGAAACTACTGTCATATCTTTTGTATAAGTTGTATTGTTAACGCCCATAACAAACATTGGAACGTCGCCTTTTGCAGGAGCTGTGATAACAACTTTTTTAGCGCCACCTTGTAGGTGAAGTTCTGCGTCTTCTTTCTTTGTAAATTTACCAGTTGCTTCTGCAACATATTCTACGCCAGCTTCTTTCCAAGGAATCATTGCTGGGTCTTTTTCTGCATAAACTGTGATTTCTTTGCCGTTTACGATAAGTTTGTTGTCTTTATAGTCAACAGTTCCACCAAAGTGGCCATGAACTGTATCATACTCTAATAAATATTTTGCATAATCAACTGTAATAAATGGGTCGTTGATTGCAACTACTTCTACATCATCTCTTTGAGAAGCTACACGAAGAACTAATCTACCAATTCTTCCAAATCCGTTAATA
>JAZRTN010000003.1:0-12556 GCA_045652045.1 Clostridia bacterium | reverse complement strand
AAACATATATAGGTAAAAAATAAATTAAATTTGTTCTTTAATCATATCTACAAATATCTTTGTAGAATAGTCAATAAAGTTTGACTTATACATAAAACAAACGTTTATTGAGTCAATGTTTCTATCAAACTTGACTTGTTTTAGTTGTTCAGAATCTAACAACTCTTTAATATGGTCTTTAAAAAACAAACCTATGCCATAGTTTGATTTAACAAACTGCAATGTAGCATCAGCTGTAAAGGCTTCCATATTAGTTTTTGGGGTTAATTGTATTTTTGAAAAATACAAGTCTATGTGACTACGCAAAGATGTTCTTTGAATTGGCATAACAAATTCGTAATCGTCCTTGTCTTTACTATCAAGATATTCTTTGGTTGCAGCAAAACATAGTTCTTGCTTTGGCAAGTTAACTAAAATATTACTTGAAGCAGTGTTTTTTACCGATGAAGTAAAGGCGAACATAACATCAATTTTGTACGAGTCTAACATCTCCACCAACTCTTGTGTTGACCTTACGTATAACTTTACAATAATTTTGGGGTGGTTATGCTTAAACTTATTTATCCATTGATAAACTTTGGTTGTGTCATAGTTAATAGGAACCCCTATTAAAACTTCACCTTTTTGTAAAGATGAAATTGTTTCAATTTCCTTTTCTCCATTGATAAGAGCGTTGTGCGCTGTTTGAATATATTTAAAAAGAGTTTTGCCTTCTGGTGTTAAGATAACATTTCTTGAATCTCTAAAAAACAGTTTAAAGCCTAGTTGCTTTTCTAGATTTTTAACATTATAAGAAACTGTTGGTTGAGATAAAAACAAAGCTTTTGCAGCCTTAGAAAAGCTGCCAGTTTTTGCAACAACATAAAAGTTTTTGTACAATGCATAATCGCACTTTAAATCTTGAAATTCCATAATTTAATTGTACTAAACACAGCTATTTTAGTCAAATTTACAACGCATAAAAACCAAAAACATTGTATATTTATTTTTATAATGCTTGTTTATTTATGAAATTAATAACTAATATGATATAATGTAAACATAAGAGTTTTTAATTCTAGGGAGATTATATGAAAAAAGTTAAAGATATAATAATGTATCAAGCGACTACTAGAAATTATAAGGTTGGCGACATATTAGAGTTTGGTAAACAAAGAAATTATCAAGCAGAGAGAGTTTTTTCAACTGATTACAAAATGATGGGTGCCGAAAACAATATGCCGGAGATGCTTGTTGAACAAAAGCTTAAAAAGAAAAAGAAACTAAAACACGACGAAGCAAAGGCTATTTGTGATATTTTATGGAACTACGGATTTAGTATGAGAGAACTTGGTATGGAGATATGTAGGCAAAAGTTTTATCCAAAAGAACCATCTAGGTTTACAGCAATGTTTTTGTGCAAAACAATGCAAGAAGCTAAAAACTATCTTTCTACTGCTAAATCAAAGGGTCAACAATCTCAACCAAAAGTAGTGGCTGTCAAACTTAATGGCAAGTTGCTTCAAACAAGCAATGCTTTTAATATGCGTGGCGGCAAAAGTCTTGATGAGTTTGTCGAACAGGCACACAACTATTGGAAAGGCGTAGATGACAATTTTGAAAATAAAGATAGCATAGAATATCTTTTTGAAGGTACAGCCGAAGTTGTAGAGATATTTGAGTTTTAACAAAAAAAAGAGTTGATTAGTTTCAACTCTTTTTATTTTCTGCGGGAGGGGTGTTTTTTGTCTTTTTTTGTTTTTCTGGAATTTGGTATTGAAGATTATTCATATGTGAGCAGATAAAGTCAGTGATTTCTTCATTTGTTTTGTATTTTGCTGCAAGTTCAGAATATCTTATAGGCTTATCAACAATCAAAGTTTTCTTTTTCTTTCTAAGATATGAAATATAGATTGGAAGATCAATGCCTTGCTTATAACATATCTTTGCAAAAACAGCAAACCCTGCAAAAACTTTCTTTAAATTGTCATGATAACCATCGTGAGAGTCTTCTGGAAAGATAACTAAGCTGTAACCCTTTTTGATAGTGTCAAGACTTTCTTTAAAAGTAGTTTTTAATCTTAAATCTGTATATGTAGAAATAAGGTTTAATCCTCTATAAAAAGTCCACGCAAGTGGAGCTCCGATAAAGCCTATTAATTTTGCAAAAAATGGTTTGAAGTGTTTCTTTTGAAGAAAGTATATTTGTGACAAATATCTATATACTTCACGCACATTAGAGTTCATCTCATATGTGCCCCAAAATCTAAATGGTCTTTTTAAATGCAATTCTAAATTTAGTGGACCTTTTGCTCCAACGTGGTTACAAAGAATAATACCTTGTTCTTGGATTGCATCTCCAAGATAAACCATTTTTGGTTTTCTTATAAATATTCTTAAAAATCCTTTAATTATTCCAAACCACCATGGACGTGGCTTTTTTAACTTTTTATCTTTTTTCAAAATGTATTCCCTTTAAGTAACAATCTACTAGCCATATTATATTTATTATATCAATACTTTATCAAAAATAACAAAATTAGACAATCAAAACAACCAACATTTATTTTAAAAACATAAACTTTTTATTAAATATATGTTGTTTTCGACCAAATAGTCGATTTAATTAAAAATATATAATTAAAAAATTAAAAACTATCAAATCCACTAAAAAGTGTCACAAAACCAACTGGTCGGTTATAAAAACCGTTAAATTTTGATTAAAATAAATAAAAACACTCTAATTTAAAGAGTGTTTTTTAATTTAAAAAAATAATTTTATAACGAATTGTATATGCTCTCGCTTACTTTAATACCGTCTTGTGCGCTTGTAATTATGCCACCAGAATAACCTGCGCCTTCTCCAACAGGATAAAGGCCTTTGATATTTGTTTGCATTGTCTCGTCTCTTATAATTGTCAAAGGACAACTACTGCGTGACTCTATTGCGATAAGCAAGTTGCCACTATGAGCAAAGTCTTTTATTTTTTGATTTAGCATAGGAAGCCCTAATTTCAAACTTTCATACACAAAGTCTGGCAGACACTCTTTAATATTGGTATATGTTATACCCGGTCTATATGAAGGGTTGACAATTGCCTTATTATTATTGCCTAAAAACTCTCCTACTGTTTGTGCTGGTGCGTTGTAATTGTTGCCACCTATTTCAAATGCAAGATGTTCGTACTTAGATTGAAAGTACACCCCTGCAAGTGGGTGGTCTGAACCAAAGTCTGTTGGGTTGACATTAATTAAAACTGCGCTATTGGCGTTTTGCTTGTCACGGGCAAAGTTGCTCATACCATTAGTAACAATTGTATTTTCTTCTGAACTTGACGCAACGACTTCGCCACCTGGACACATACAAAAAGTAAATATGCTTCTGCCATTTGGAAGATGAGCGACAAGTTTATAGTCTGCATTGGGCAACAACTTATTATAACCCTTGCCATATTGAGAGATGTTAATGGCTTCTTGTTTTTGTTCTATTCTAACACCCATAGCAAATGGCTTTTGAGAAAGATTAACTTGTTTTTTGTACAACATCTCAAAGACGTCTTTTGCGCTATGACCTACACACAATAATAAGTGGTTGGTTGGTATTGTATGTATTGTATCATCTAAAACATTTTGAACGGTCACTCCTGTAACACTATTCGCTTTTATCTCAAAGTCAATTAGCTTGTGAGAAAATTTAAATTCGCCACCAAGTTCAATTATTTGAGTACGAATATTTTTGACCATATCTTTTAGTTTGTCGCTACCGATATGAGGTTTTGCTTGATACAAAATTTCTTTGGGAGCGCCAGCCTTGAACATTTCCCACATGGCTTGTTTGCATTGAAAGTTTGTAACATTGCTGTTTAGCTTGCCATCACTAAATGTACCAGCCCCACCTTCACCAAATTGAACGTTAGAATATTTGTTAAGCTTACGGTTATTCCAAAATTCTAAAACATCTTTTTCTCTTTCGTCTACCTTTTTGCCTTGTTCGACTATGATTGGTTTTAAGCCCATTTTTGCAAGGCACAATGCACTAAACATACCACTAGGGCCAAAACCAACTACAACTGGGCGTAAGGTTGAAGATTTTTGGTTATATTTTAAATTGTAATCTGGTTTAACATAACTAAGCTTTGGAAAACGGCTTTCTAAATTGTTTTTTAAACTAACAACTAATGAAAACACATAGTAAATTTCTGGCTTTTTTCTTGCATCTATTGATTGCTTTAATATTTCACACTCAATTATATCATTTGGGTGAATTTTTAATATTTTACTACACTTTTTTATAAGGTCTGATTGAGTGTAGTCTACATTAACTTTGACTTGGTCAACTTTTATCATAGATTGTCACCTACTATTTTGCCACTAGTCCAAGCCCATTGTAGGTTGTAACCACCACACTCACCATCAACATCACACACTTCTCCACAAAAGTATAAGTTGTGCGTAGTTGTGCTTTCTAGGTTATCAGTTAAACTTTCTAATTTTACCCCACCACTATATACTTGGTTATTATCATAACAACCTTTTATTTTAAAGTTAAGGTGTTTGATATGAGATGCCATTTGCTGTATTTGATGAATATTTAGTGTTATAGAAGATTTTGTCTCATCTAGTTTACATCTGTTTAATATCTCATAAGCAATTGGGTTTGCAAACATACCTTCAAAAAATTTGTTTATTGTAACATTTAACGCTTGGCGTTTTGACAAAATTTTAACAAGTTCGTCAAGGGTTATATCTGGCATTAAATCAATATATATATCTGCATTAAAATCGTTTTGTCTTGCAAGTATTGTTGATAGATTAAAAATTGCTATACCACTTAAACCACTATCTTTAAACAACACTTCGCCAGTTTGAACATATTGCTTGCCATTATAATTTAAAACAACTTGCACATTAGAAACTTTTGTATTGGCAAGAGCCCTTGTTGATTCTGTTTTTAGAGCAACTAAACTTGGAATAAAAGGCCTTGATTTTAATCCAAAATCTTTTATTATTTGTTCGGCTTGGTTGCCACCCATAGCAACAACAAGTTTTTTGCACATAAATTCTTGTTTGTCGCATTTAACACAAAAACCTTCGGCGTATTTTTGGACACTCAAAATTTTGTGTTCTAAATAAACATCTGTGTTTTGCTTGGCTATTTTGTTTGCAATAACATCAGTTACTGATTTTGCAGAATTTGATATAGGATAAACTCTACCTTCATCATCTCTATATACACATAGTCCTATATTTTCAAAAAATTTAATACTATCTTGCACAGTAAACACATTTAGATATTTTGAGATGTCTTGGTTGTAAAAATAACTGTTTAAACCAACATTAGTTAAGTTACATCTACCGTTACCTGTTGCCAAAAGTTTTTTTGCAAGGCGATTGTCTTGGTCAATAATAGCAACTGACTTAATGCTTGTTGTCATTGCTGCCATACAACCACTAGCACCACCACCCAAGATAATTACTTCATAATTTTTCATAAAACATTTTCCTCTAAGGTGATTTTAACACAATTAACACAACTTTTGCAATTGCTTTGTTGGTAACAACTTGATAATTGCATTTAAAAATTTTAGTAATTAACTAAAAAATATGTTATTATATATTTAATAAATAACAAAACTAATAATAGTGAGAAAATATGATTAAAAAAGATATAGAAAATTTTGATTATCAAACAGTTTTGGTTAAAACTGATTGTATTGATGAAGTTGTTGCAAACTACGCTTGTTTTGGTTGGAAAGTTATTAACAAAACTCCACATACACATTATGAAAACATTGTTGAAGTTGCTTTTGAAAGAGACCACTTTGTTGCAAACAAAGATGATTTACAATATTTGCAGGTTAACTACGAAGCAGATATTAATAAACGTGGCAAACTAGAAAAATTTAAGCACCTAAAATCTACAATTTTTAGTTCTATACTAAGTTTGGTTTTGGCGCTATGTATTGTAAGCAGCATTATGCTGTTTTTAAAAAACTTAACAGCAATTAGACTTGCCTTTGCAATAATATTTTTAATTTTGTCAGTAGCAACAAGTATCGTAACCCCAATTATATCTTGTAGAATGCTTAAAAAAGAACAAGCTATATTTGAAGCAGAAACTACCAAAATTAATCAATTAATTAACGGCTACTGTTCTACTGCAAAAAAACTTATGGGAGGTAAAAATGAAAAATAAAATTCCTACCACAACGTTTGTTTCTCCCATTAGAAAACTTGCAAAAAGCTCAGATATTAATGTTTTAAAAATAAAAACCGAACGAAATAACTTAGGTGCACTAAAAACATTTTTAGTATTACTACTTATTGCAGTGCAGTTTGTTGTATTTTTTGTATCATACTTATACCTTATATGGCTATTCCAAAGTTTTTTTGTAATTTCTTTTGTATTTAGTTTAATCACTTGCATATATGTTTTGTCAACCAACAAAAATAGCCAATCAAAACCTATTTGGATATTATTTTTGTTGTTGTTCTTTGGATTTGGCTATATCATATATTTGATATCAGATGAGAGATTTTTCTGGCACAAACATAAAAAACAGTACAACAAAATATTACAAAAGAGCAACGCACACGTACCAACATCAGCAATAACCACAAAAAACATCTCTGTAAAAAACGACTGCAATTATTTGCAATCAGCTGGCAATTTTGTTAGCTATACAAATACAGATACAAAATACTTTTCTAGTGGAACAAAGCTTTTTGATTCAATATTAAAAGATTTAAAAAACGCAAGGCAATTTATCTTTATAGAATACTTTATTATCTCTGATGGCGTTTTGCTTGAAAGGTTTTTCAATATTTTAAAACAAAAAGTTCAACAAGGCGTTGATGTAAGAATCATTTACGATGACCTTGGTAGCCACGGCACTTTTAAACGAAAAACCAAAAAACTAATTAAGCAATCTGGCATTAAGCTTTTTGCATTTAATAAACTACTCCCAAGATTTAATGCACTACTTAACTATCGTGACCACAGAAAAATTGTTGTAATTGATGGCAAAGTTGCATACACTGGTGGTGCTAACCTAGCAGATGAGTATATCAACGAAAAACGCACTCATGGTTATTGGAAAGACGCAGGCATTAGAATTGAAGGCGCTGGTGTTGATGGGTTTAGTTTGATATTTTTAAGACAATGGGAGTTTGTTACAAAGCAACCCGTTGAGTTTGAGAAGCATTTAAACAAATATACCAATACAAATAACACAAGTTTAATTGTGCCCTATGCAGATGGACTAGAATACTCTGATAACATTGGCAAAAACACATATCTTAATATGATTGCTAACGCTAACAAAAAGTTATATATAATGTCACCATATTTTATCATTGATGACACTATCAAAAATGTGCTTATAAACAAAGCAAAGTCCGGTGTTGATATAAGAATAATCTTACCTGATATTGCTGATAAAAAATTTGTTTATGTTATATCTCGCAACAACGCCGAAAAACTTTTGCAATATGGTATCAAAGTTTATACTATCAAAAACAGCTTTGTTCATAGCAAGGTTATGTTAAACGAACATAGTGCGATTGTTGGATCTATAAATATGGACCTAAGAAGTTTTTATCAACAGTTTGAAAGTGCAGTATATCTAAATGACCAACAAACTATGGCTCAAATAGAAGACGACTTTAAAGCTGTGTTTAATACTTGTACTCAAATAAATGAAAAAAACTTAAAACGCAACAGGTTAAGTTTTAGAATAATTGCTGGTATTATGAATATAATCTCACCATTTATGTAACAACTTATGTTATTTATTAAATAAAAAATACAAACAAAAAACCTATTAGGTTAACCTAAAAAGTTTAGTGAATATAAAATTAACATTTTTACAACTTATTTAATTGAAATAAAAAAAGAGTTGAAACAAAATTGCTTCAACTCTTTATTTTTTATTTTAAATTTTACACTATTTTATATCGCCTGAAATGTATTTTACATTGTCGCAAAGTTGCTCGCCGTAAGCTTTGTAGTCTGCTACGAACTCTGAGGCGACTTCTGGCGGCATTAATGGTAAGTTGGGTATTTGTTCAATCTCAATAAACATTGGCTTGTAGACGCCTTTTGGATTATTCTTTTCAAACTCTTCACCCTCTCCTGAGCCAAACTCACCAGAAATCCATTTACAAATATAAAAATGTTCAACGCTTATTTGGTTTTCGTAAGTGTAAACTTTTTTGATAGGTTGTACTTTAAGACCAAATTCTTCTTCGACTTCTCTTATAACACAATCTTGTTCGCTCTCGCCTGGATTCATACCACCACCTGGGAAGGTATAGTATATTCTGTCGGGTTTTTCTCTATACATAGATACTATTTTGCCATCGTTATAGATAATGGCTCTTGCTCTTAATCTTTTTTGTTCGTTCATTTTATACTCCTATTAAAAAAACAAAAGTTGTTAATTCGCTATCAAAAATATAAGCTCAAAAAATATTATTCTACATCAGATTGCCACATATCGTGCAAATTACAATACGCATAAAGTTTGCTACCTTTTACATATGGGAAAACGGCTTTTGCTACTTCGCCTGGTTTAAAGTATTTTTTTGCAGTGATTGAGTCGCTTTCTAGTGCGACATATTCAATATAATGTTTTTCTTCCATAACGTGGTTTACGGTAACAACTACGTAATTACCTACTACTTCATAAGTTGGAACGTGTTTTTCAAAAGAAGCATCTACGCTGTTTGCAACAAGCGCCTTCATCTCTTCGCCACAGCATTTGATACCACAATTGTCGCAAGTACAATCTTTGATAACTTCTACCATAGCACCACACTTAGCACATCTTTTAACTATAAATTCATTTTTCATATCATAAAACTCCTTTTTTGTTGTTTAATTTGATATAAATATTATATCATACAATCAATAATTTTCCACTTTAATAAAGTAAAATATTTGCAAATATTATTTTTTTTATTGACAATATGTTATAATGAAAATATGGAAAAAGTAAAAGATTTAGTATTATATCAAGTTGCAACAGATAGAGAATACAAAGTTGGCGACATATTAAAATTTAATAAAAAAACACCTAACGGCCAAAACAATAGAGTTTTTAACACTGTATTTACAATAAACGACAAACGTTTGAGTGACGAAATGTACGCTTGTGCACAAAGAAAGTTTAAAAAATTTAAACAAAAAGACGATATATATACTATCGCGCACAAACTAGAAGCTTATGATGTTTTGGTTAAAGAGATTGCTTTGGAAGAAATAAGAAAACAAAACTATGCTGACTATCCTTCAAGACTACATTGTATGTATTTGTCTATAAATAAAGATGAGTGTTTAAAGAACTTATCTAACATGGCAAAAAGCCCTGAAAAAAATGGGAAACATTTTCAGGCAGTTGCAGTAAAACTTAACGGCAAAATATTTAAAGCAGGCAAGGTGTATGTATCAAGAGAAGGTCAAAGCTACTCTTATTATAAAAACAAAGCAAAACACTATTGGTCTCAAAGCAATTTAGCCGACAGTCAAGTTAAGGAAGTGTTGTTTGAAGGCACTGCTGAAATCGTTGAGATATTGGCTGAAATTAAAAATAAATAAATTTTTCAACAAAAAAACTCGAAAAGGTATTTTTCGAGTTTTATTTTTTATTATTCTACTTCTTCGTGTTGCTCTGGGTACCAAGCAGGCACACATGGGATACCAAGTTTTAAGTTGCCTTCCCAATAATATTTTTCGTTAATATCAATCAATACAACATCATCTTTTTTAAGATTGTATGTTTTGTCTTCTACAACCAAAACGCCTTCTCCACTAAGGATATGTGCCATTTCTTTACACTTGCGATTAATTGCCCAATGTTTAGTTGGAAATCTGCCGTTTATTTCTACTATACAGTAGTTTATGTCTTTATCTTCAATATTATATTCGTATGTTTTGTTTGTTTCACCTGTAAATAGTGTTGTTTGATCAAAGCTTTTGTATATCATATATATCTCCTTTTATTTACATAGAGAGTTTTGTCTTATTGTTTCTAACTGGTCTAGTGACAAAACTTTATTATTGTATAGTTTTAAATATTCATCATTAATATCTGATTCAAATAATATATAGTCATCTGTTGCTATTGTTACTTTTAAACCAAGCTCTACCATTTGTTTTATTGGGTGAGTTGATATATCTTTGGCATAACCCAATACAACATTACTTGTTGGGCATACATTAAAAAGTATGTTGTGCTGTTTTGCTAGTTCTACGCATTCAATATCTTGCACAATTGATATGCCATGTTGTATTTGTTTTGGTTCAAAATCAATAATACATTTTTTAATATAATCAGCTCCCAGCTGCTCCCCTGCGTGAACTTTGGTTATAAGCCCCATACCATTGGCTTTGCAATATAAATTTTTAAACATATCGTTTGGAACAACATTTTCTGTTGAAGTCAAATCTAGCCCTGCAAAAAACTTAGTATGTAACATTTGCAATATTAAACTTTCGTGAGAAGCTACAAAGCTATCTCTGCTTATATCTATAATCCAATTTACATTAATGTTGTGACTAGGTACTGATTTTAAAAAATCAACAAAGTTAGCTACACTATTATCAAAAGTTGTTATACATATTTTGTAGTCAATGCTTGTTTCTAATCTTTTAACACCACTATTTTTTGCTTTTAGTATTGTTCCGTTAAGCAGATGAAACAAACTATCCTTATTTTGCTGGATAGGTTTAATATATTGTCTTGCAAACTGTATTAAAGAAGCAATATCTTTTACTTTGGCATTTTGTGGAATGTTTATGCCAAATTGTGCAAGATACTCTCTATCGCAAGAAAACATTGCATGATTATGTAAGTCACCTTTGCTTATTAGACTAAGCGCTTTTTTGTCATTATTTTGTAAAGCTTCAAAAAAAGATTGTTTCATTTGATTTTACCTATTATAATTATAACATATATTATAGTTTTTTATCTATCGTTTTGATAAAACTATCACTAAAACACCTTTTAACATATATTTTTTGTAAAACTCTACTATGAGTAGTACAACTATATAAAAAATTCGTGCTATAATACAAATAGTTAAGGAGAACATTATGGATTTAAAACAAACTGGCAAGTTTATTCAGCAACAAAGAAAAAGCAAAAACTTAACTCAGGTAGAGCTTGCACAAAAACTTAATGTAAGCGAAAAGACAGTTTCGAAATGGGAATGTGGAAAGGGTTTTCCTGATACAAGTTTGATTTTGCCACTTTGTAAAGAACTTGACATCACTGCAAATGAGTTGCTATCTGGCAAAACTCTTAGTAGCGAAAAGGCTTACAAAACTTCTGCCGAACAAAACTTGATAGAGTTAAAAGCTCAACAAACCAACCTTACAAAACACTTGTTAAATGTTGAAATTGTTTTAGTTGCTCTTGCCGTGATTATCATAATAAGTTGCGCAAGTATTATTTCATTTGTTAAACTTCAAACAGTATGGAAAGTTTTGATATTGGCGTTTGGATTTATAATTACATTTGTGTGCGTTGCGTTTAGTGTTGTAATAGAAACAAAAGCTGGTTTTTATGAATGCCCACACTGTCACCATAGATACATACCTACTTACAAACAAAGCGTATTTGCAATGCATATGGGTAGAACAAAATATTTAAAATGTCCACAATGCAATCGCCACGGCTGGAACAAAAAGAAAATAGATAATAACTAATAAAAAAGACGTCTAAATTAGGCGTCTTTTATTTGTTCATCAGCTGAAACTTCTCCCGTTACAGTTGATAAATGTTTTATTAGTGGGCAATTTTCAATAATTTATACAAAAAAAAAGAACTAATTGTTAGTTCTTTTTTTATACCAATCTATAATTTGTTGTAGAGAGTTTTCAAACGAATACAAAGGTTTATAACCTAGTTCTTTTGAAATCTTGTCAAAATTTAATGAATACCTTCGGTCGTTTGTTGCTCTATTGGGAATAAACTCTATATCTTGCTCTGTTTTGCCCATAAGCTTTGCAATAATTTTAGCTACTTGCAAGTTTGTTTTTTCGTTATTGCTGCCAATGTTATAAATTTCGCCAGGATTACCTTTTGTCATAATCTTAGCTATGCCCTGACAGTGGTCCATTACATTTACCCAATCTCTAATGTTTTGCCCATCACCGTGCACTTGTATTTTTTTATTGTTTGTTATATAAGATATGCTTTTAGGAATAAATTTTTCTTTATGTTGACATATGCCGTAATTATTAGTACTTCTTGAAATGGTTGTATGCAATCCAAATATCTTATGATAACTTAACACAAGCATATCTGCCGCCGCCTTTGTGATGCTATATGGATTGTTTGGTTTTAATGGAGATGTTTCATAAAATTGTGATGTATTGTCAAGAAGTTCGCCATATACTTCATCAGTTGAAACTTGATGAAAAGCAACCTTATACTTTTTGCACGCATCAAGCAACACCCTAACACCTGTTATGTTAGAATCAATAAAGACTTGTGGATTTATAACAGAAGTATCAACATTAGACTCTGCTGCAAAATTAACAACTGTATCAAAGTTATGTTCTTTAAACAGA
>JAZRTN010000002.1:0-11848 GCA_045652045.1 Clostridia bacterium | reverse complement strand
CATAAACTGCTACAATAAGTTTGCCACGAAGATTAAGTGATAATTTTGCAGAGGCTGGCTCAATTTCTTGTTTTTGAGAAATGGTAGGTATAAGTGTTGGTTCTACTATTTCTAACTCATACACACCGTTGGTTTGTTTTTGTTCTGGCTCTTTTGAAGAAATCATTTCTTCTCTAAGCTTTTGGTAAGTTTCTGCTTGACTTGTTGTTTGTGACAAATTTTGGTCAAAGCGTTTTAACTGCTCTGTTGCCATTTGGCTAACATCATTTACTCTTTGCAAATTGGCTTCATCAATAGATGTGGTCTTGTCTAAGACACTTGTTCTAGAAAAATCATATTTTGCCACGCTTTTGACCTCCTTTTTGTTACAGTTTTTGTGCTATACGCAGTTTACATGATGTACTGCGACTGTTTTGTTTTTGTTCGTCATCAGTTGCCACAATTGGTTTTTTGTTAACTAATTTGATGTCTGCTTTGTGATGACAAACACATATAGGTAAGCTCTTAGGACATATACAATCTGTACTTAATGTTCTAAAAACATTTTTTACTATTCTATCTTCTAGTGAGTGGAAAGTTAATACACAAAGTCTTCCGTCTTTGTTTAGGCTATTTACCATTTGCTCTAAAACAGTGTCAAGTTCATCAAGTTCGCCATTAACTTCTATGCGTAACGCTTGGAAAGTCTTTTTTGCTACGCTTCCACCTTTGTGCAATATTTTTGCAGGATAGCTAGATTCTATAATCTTAACAAGTTCGCCTGTGGTTTTGATTGGAGATTGAGTTCTCTTTTCAATAATCTTACGGGCTATAATTTTGCTAAAATCTTCTTCGCCATACTCAAAAAATATTTTTATAAGTTGCTCATATGTGTAGTTGTTAACAATATACTCTGCTGTTAAAGTTTCGTCTTGATTCATACGCATATCAAGTGGTGAGTCATATCTATAACTAAAACCACGCTCTGCGTTGTCTATCTGATACGAAGAAACCCCTAAGTCTATAAGTATACCGTCAACTTTGTCAATGCCAAGGTTTTGGATAATTTGTTGGTAATTTTTAAAATTATCTTGAACAAAATGTATATTACATTCAGCTTGCTCTAAACGCTTTTTACTAGCATTGATTGCTTCTATATCTCTATCAATGCCAATTAAGGTACCGTCTTTTGAAAGTCTTTTTGCAATCTCGCTACTATGTCCTGCTCCACCCAAGGTTGCATCTACATATACACCGTTAGGTTTAATATCAAGACCATCAATACATTCGTTTAGCATAATTGGTATATGTTTAAATTCCATAATTACCTAACTCTTCTAAAACATTGTCAATGTCTGCATCACTTTGGGCAATGTAAGTTTTCCATCTATCTACGCTCCAAAGCTCTGCTCTTTTGCCAACACCTACAAAGACAACATCTTTTTCGATACCGGCATATTCTCTAAGTGCTTGTGGCAAAAGAAATCTGCCTTGGTTATCTTCGACAACCTTGTACGCACTAGAAAACAACACTCTAAGTGCTCTATTAACTTTTTGGTCAAATATAGGAAGTTGGTCAATTTTGTTATTAAGAATATTGTCTACTTCTTCTTTTGTAAATACAAACAAACAACCATCGTTACCTTTTGTTATGTAACAACCTTCGCCAAGTTCGCTACGAAGCTTGCTAGGTATACGCATACGATATTTCTGGTCGCATTGATGGAAATATTCGCCAAATAACATTTAACAAACCTCCTTTTGTTTCAATTTAACTCAAAAAGTATAGACTACCCTTTATGTTATGGCTTTATTATACAACACTTTTTGACCACTTCCAACCACTTTTGACCACCATTTTAAAGTTTTTAGGAATTTTTTTTGAAAAATCAACTAAATTTTTGGGAAACTACCTTTTTGGGGACATAAAAAAACGGTTTTTAGAACATACATTCAAAAAAACCGTTAATGTTATGTGTTATTCCTTTATTAAAACAAGTTTGTTTGAGAGTTTATCGCAAGATGTTAGATAATATGTAACACCATTTTTATGAACTACAAGGTCTGACTTACCACCTGTGCCGTGAAGATGGCCATAGACTACTTTTTTAACTCCATATTGTTCGATTAATTTTGTAAATGGGCTATCTTCTCTTCTACTGTTGAAAGGTGGATAGTGCATTATACAAATTATTTCTTCGCCATTGGTGGCTTTTTCTTGGGCTGATTTTAAAGTCATTTCTAGTCTGATAGCTTCTCTATCAACTATTTTTTGGTCTTGTGGCTCCAAGGTTTTTATTTCTGGCAAAACCCAACCTCTTGTGCCACACAATACTACTCCATCAAATTTTATACTATCGTTTTGGATAGCATAAACATTTTCTGGCAGTTGTTTTCTTACTTTACTGATGGTATCCCACCAATAGTCGTGGTTGCCTCTTATGATAACTTTTTTTCCAACGCCTAATGTTTTTGAGATATATTCTAAATCAACTACTGCATCTGAAAGACTCATAGCCCAGCTTATATCTCCTGCGATTATGACTACATCATCTGGCGAAACTTTTTGTTGCCAATCAAGTTTGATAGCGTCAATGTAGTTGTCCCACGCAGGACCAAATATATCCATAGGTTTTGGGTTATTAATAGATAGATGCAAATCACTTATAGCAAATACTTTCATATAATTAATCCTTAAAACTAATTATAGTATTACATAAAAATGATTTTTTTTCAACTAAACATTATTAAACAAATAAAAAAACTGTCTAAGTTTGTTAGACAGTTTTTTTATGACACAATTAAAATCTTTGGTTTTGGATAGCTGTTGGGTATATAGGCAATTCCAACACCCCACTGCACGCATCTGTTGTGTATTCTTGGCAAGCTGGTGCTGAGCAATAACCGTAACTTGGTACAAGTATTTCGGCTCTGACAATTACTCTAATGATAATTGTGATGCAAGCACTAATACTAAACACATTATCCCTTACAAAAGCACCTGATGGGCTTGAACTTGCACCAAAGGCTTCTATGGTGTATGGTACGATTGATGGCTGTGGAATATACAATATAACGTCGTTAGGAACGGTTATAGTTGTAGTACCTGTACCGGTAACACCATTGGCATCTGTATATGTAACAAGTAACGGAATATTTACATTAAGACTAACACGTGCAAAGTTTGGTTTGTCGATAAGCCTATCAACAACAAGGTCGCTAACTACTGCATCTCCATTGGTTGTTGCACTCACAAAAGTAAGTGGTAAGGTTGGGTTTTGTGGGGTTTGGTTAGCCAAAGTGACTTGAAGGCCTGTTTCTTGAAGCTGCTTCATACAAGAGTCTAAAACTTTGTTTGTTTGAATGCAAGCCTTTTCACATATACCACTTAGTGGATTACCTGTTATAACACCTGGGACATTGCCTGAGCGATTACAAGTATAAAATGACATAATATATTTACCTCCTAATAAATAATATGCTTGTTACATATCAAAAGTGAAAGTAAATATTTAATAAAAAAAAGACAATAAATAATTGTCTTTTTAGGGTTAAATTATTTCATACATTCTTCAAAGGTTTGAACTGTTACGCCTGCTTCTTTGAATAGATTGATAGAAAAATCATCTGGATAAGCGTGTTTATACACAACTCTTTTTATGCCGGCACTTATTAAGATGCGAGCGCAAATTGAACATGGTTGATGTGTTACATAGGCTGTTGCGCCATTGGTGTTTAGGCCTAGGCGTGCAGCTTGAACTATTGCGTTTTGTTCTGCGTCGATAGAATAGCAAATTTCTCTTTGAGTACCACTCTCGATACCTAGCTTATTTCTTAGACACTCGCCTCTTTCATAACAGTTTTTTACACTAGCAGGGGCTCCGTTATAGCCTACTGTTAATATTCTGTTATTTTTTACTAACACGGCACCTATTTGTCTATTTTCTCTAAAACAAGTGCTCCATGTTGCTACCATTTCGGCTAGTTCCATATATCTTTTGTCCCATTTGATTTGGAACTCTCTATCTTGATTGTCCACTTTTTATCTCTCCTATCAACATATTATCATTAAAATTTAATAAAACAAAATATTTTTTAGATAATTAATAGTATTTGTAAATGATTATTCTTCGTCTATTTTTGCATCTAAATTGGCACTTAGGCGTTCTTCGATACTTTGTAGCAATGGCTCTACACCAGATTTATCTTGGGCAGAGGTTGCTATCAGGTTGCCTGAGGCGATTTTTAGAGCTGCGGCTATTTTTTGGCGTTGAGAACCAACTTGCGCACGAGATAATTTATCACATTTGGTTAAAACAAATATTGTTGGTATTTTGTAAAAGTATAAGTAGTTGACCATTTGAAGGTCTTTTTCGGTTGGAAGATGTCTAACATCAAGTAACATATATATACACTTTAAATTTTTGCTAGTAGTAAGATATTTATCCAGTAGGTCGCCCCACTTTTCTTGTTCTTGCTTACTTGCTTTGGCATAACCGTAGCCTGGCAAGTCAACTAGCATAAAGCTATCATTTATCAAAAAGTAATTGATAAGTCTTGTTCTTCCTGGTAAAGAAGAAGTTTTTGCAAGCTTACGATTGTTAGATATTAAGTTGATTAGGCTACTTTTACCTACGTTACTTCTACCAACAAAAGCTATTTCGCTATAATCACTTTTATATAGATCGTTATAGTTAGATACGCTTTTGATAAATTGCGCTTTGGTTATTTTCATATTTTCTCCTATGTTTTAAGAAGCTACTTCACCATCTACATTGTCTGATTGTTTTTCTGTATGAATACACTCTGCTTCGCCTTCGCCATTGATAAACTTGTCGTTAATGATTACTTTTGACAAAGTTTTGTCTGCTGGGGCTGAATACATAAGACCTATCATACGCTCTTCGATTATTGTTCTTAATCCTCTTGCGCCTGTTTTTAGCAAAATAGCTTTTTTAGCTACTGCTCTTACAGCTGAGTCATCAAACTCTAATTCGATACCGTCCATATCAAACATCTTTTTGTATTGTTTTGTTAAAGAGTTTTTTGGAGTGGTTAGTATTTTTACTAATGCGTCTTCGTTAAGGTCGTGAAGACCAACAACAATTGGCAAACGACCAACAAATTCTGGAATAAGACCAAAGTTTGTAAGGTCTTGTGGTTGGATTGCTTGGATATATTTGAAAGTTTCTTTTTCTTCTTTACTCTTAACACCTGAGCCAAAACCAAGAGATTTGTTGTCGGTACGCTTTTCGATAATTTTGTCAAGACCAACAAATGCCCCACCACAAATAAATAGAATATTTGTAGTGTCTATTTGCAACATTTCTTGTTGAGGGTGTTTTCTGCCACCTTGTGGTGGAACGCTTGCGATTGTGCTTTCTAAGATTTTAAGCAAAGCTTGTTGAACACCTTCACCTGATACGTCACGTGTAATAGAACGGTTTTCGCCTAAACGACGGATTTTGTCGATTTCGTCAATATAGATAATACCACGCTCTGCTTTGGCAATATCATAATCTGCGTTTTGGATAAGTTTAAGAAGAATATTCTCTACGTCTTCACCAACGTATCCAGCTTCGGTCAAAGTTGTTGCGTCGGCTGTTGCAAATGGTACCTTCAAAATTTTTGCAAGTGTTTTTGCAAGAAGAGTTTTACCACAACCTGTTGGTCCTATCATTAAGATATTACTTTTTTCTAGTTCGATTGGTGTAGAATCTACATTGCGATTTTTTAAATCGGCATTATAGTTGATACGTTTATAGTGGTTATATACTGCTACTGACAAAGTCTTTTTTGCCTCATCCTGACCGATAATATAATCGTCTAGGATTTTTTTGATTTCGTGTGGAAGTGGTAAATCAATTTTTTCGTTACACTTTGATTGGGTTTGACCTTCTTTAACGATATCTTTACAGATATCTACACACTCATCACAAATAAAGCTATCGCCACTTGGGCTTGCGATTAATCTTTTGACTTCGGCTTGTGATTTGCCACAAAATGAGCAGTTTAAATTAGTTTCTTTTTGCACGGTTATCTCCTAATATTATTTTAAAACAAAAGTAGCCAAGAATTGTTGCTTGGCTACTTTTTGACAAACTATTTTCTTTCTACAAAGATTTCGTCAATCAAGCCATATTCTTTTGCTTGTTGGGCAGACATATAATAATCTCTATCTGTGTCTTTTTGGATTTTTTTAATATCTTGTCCTGTGCGCTCAGCCAAAATTTGGTTAAGTTTGCTTTTTGTATTTTGAATATGTTTTGCTTGAATTTCTATATCACTTGCTTGACCTTTTGCTCCACCTAGTGGTTGGTGAATCATTATTTCGCTATTTGGTAAAGCATAACGCTTACCCTTAGCGCCACTTGCAAGTAAGAATGCGCCCATACTTGCAGCAAGGCCTACACAAATTGTAGATACGTCACATTTGATATAGTTCATTGTATCGTAGATTGCAAAGCCCGCAGATACGCTGCCACCTGGGCTGTTGATATATAATGATATATCTTTATCTGGGTTTTTGCCTTCTAGGTAGATAAGTTGCGCAACAATGTTGTTTGCTACATTGTCATCAATTTCGCCAGTTAAGAAAATGATTCTGTCTTCTAATAATCTAGAATAGATATCATAACTTCTCTCACCTGTGCTTGTTTGGTCAACTACATATGGAATTAACATAGATAATCTCCCTTTATTTATTTAATAAATTATGCGTTGTTTTGTTTTAAAAGTTTGATAAGTTTGTTTACTAAGATACCATTTTCCATATAAGCGATTTGTTGATCACCTAGTTCTTTACGGATTTGGTCGATAGTTTTTTCGTTACCTTTTTTGTGTTCGTTAAATTTGTCTTCGATATCTTTATCTGTTACTTCGATACCTTCTTGTTTAACGATTGCTTCTAGTACTAGACGAGTTTTAACTGTTTTTAGAGCGTCGTCCATACGGCTTGCTTTAAGTTCTTCAACAGTTGTGTTTGCATATTTTAGGTAGTCGTCAAGTTTTAGACCTTGGTAGCTTAGACGATATTCAAATTCTCTGATATAGTCTTCTGCTTGTTGTTCTACCATAACTTGTGGAACTTCTACTGTTGCGTTTTCAACAACTTTTTCGATTAAGCTGTTTTCATATTCGTGTTCTGCTGCGTGTTCTGCTTCTTCTTTGATTTTCTTTTCGTAATCTTTACGAAGGTCTTCTAATGTTTCGAACTCACTTGCTTCGCTAGCAAATTCATCATTTAGTTCTGGTAAAACTTTTTCTTTGATAGCATTTACAGTTACTACGAAAACTGCTTGTTTACCTTTTAGGTTTTCTGCTGGGTATTCTTCTGGGAATGTTACGTTAACATCTTTTGTTTCGCCAATTTTCATACCAACAACTTGGTCTTCGAAAGTATCAATAAATGAATGTGAACCTAATTCTAGGTCGTAATCTTTTGAAGTGCCGCCGTCAAATTTAACGCCGTCTACGCTACCTTCGAAATCGATTGTTGCGATATCGCCCATTTTTGCAGCTCTGTCTGTTACTTCTACAAATCTAGCACGAGATTCAACTAATTGGTTAAGTCTTGCATCGATTTGAGCTTTTGTAACTTTAACAGCTGGTTTTTCTACTTTTAAGCCTTTGTATTCGCCTAGTGTAACTTCTGGCTTATTATAAACAGTTGCTACTATTTTTAAACCTTTTTTACCTATTTCTTCAATTGATAGACTTGGTGCGTCTACTGGTTGAATTGAAGTTTCTTTTTGAAGAATTTCAAAATAGTATTGATAGAAACAACCATCGATAGCATCTTCATAGAAAACGCCTTCGCCATAAGTTTTTTCTAAAACTTTTCTTGGAACGTGGCCCTTACGGAAACCTTGTATATTGTATTTACCTTTATTTTTTTGGTAAGCAGATTCTACTGCTGATTCCCACTCTTTTTCGTCAAGTGAGATTGTAATTTCGATTCTTTTGTCTTCTAGTGTCTTAGTAGTATATTTCATTTTTTTCTCCTTAAAATTGCGTGTGGAAAAGATTTCCACTATCACCTTGTAGATTATAACATACTTAGGGTAAAGTTTTCAAGTTAATTTATGAAGTGTTTAGGTTATTTTGACAAATTTTGCAAAAGATTTTTAAATTTTGGCACAAAAAAAGTAGCAAATTAATTGCTACTACATAAAAAACAATCTAATTGTCATACCAACTAATATTGCTCCGATTACTATAAACAATATCGCAGGCGCTAAACTATCAAAACTTAAAGAAAGTTTTCTTTTCATTACCTTTTTGTTATCATCAGGTACAACATAGATGTCTTGGTCGTAACCGTATTCGCTACCATCTAAAACTTCGCCCTCTAAACTTAAAGTGTCTTTTTTAAGTTCTTTAATTCTTCTGTATCTAGCGATAAACTTTGCTGCAAACAAAAAGCAAACAATAGCAATACTAAGTAAGCAACCAGTAACCAAAATAGGAATAACTAGTGACAGTACCATAAATATTAGTGCTAGTGCTACAAAGCTGACTATAACAATATTAAGTTTAGACTTAAAAAAGTTTTTCATAATGTTCCTCTAAATAAAAAATAGTATAACGGCAACCACAACTGCCAAGATTAAAACGATAAGATAAATTTTGTTTCTTCTAGTTGAAGCGTAATAAAAACCGACTATGCAAGAAACCACAAACCCTAAAATCATCGCAATGTTACGACAGATGGGTTCAAGGGTTGGTGAAAACTTTGAAACGACAGCAACAATAGCTATAACGATAACGCCTAGCCAGCCTATAAAATTAATTATGTTCTTTGTGGTAATTTTTGACATAATAACCTCACAAGTTAATCATATCACAAAAATATAAAAAATAAAATTAGTTTTGTAACTTATTTAAAAAGTTTTTGAAATATTCAGGCAAAGAAGCACTAAAACTCATAAATTTGTTAGTTTTTGGGTGAGTAAAGCTAAGATTGATGGCGTGAAGTAGTTGACCTTTTAGTCCAAATTTATCTTCGACCTTGCAATAAACTGGGTCTCCAACTACTGGGTGACCTATGTATGATGAGTGAACTCTTATTTGGTGAGTCCTACCTGTTTTTAGTTCGTACTCAACTAAGGTAAAACCTTTGAACCTTTTTAAAACTTTATAATGAGTTATTGATAGTTTACCCTCGCCCTTTCTTACAACAAATATCTTTTTGCGTTCTGAGTGACCTCTATTAAGATATGTTTCGATAACACCTTCGTCTTGTTTTACAACACCATATACTATTGCTTGGTATATACGTTTGCAAGTTTTTTGCTGAATTTGCTCTGCTAAGTTTACGTGAGCAGTGTCGTTTTTTGCAATTACTATTAGTCCAGAAGTGTCTTTATCTAGTCTGTGGACAATGCCTGGTCTAATTTCACCATTGATACCACTAAGGTCTTTCATATGATACATAAGTGCATTAACAAGTGTACCACTATAACAGCCGCTTGATGGGTGGACAACCATACCTTGTGGCTTGTTGATAACTGCAAGGTCGTCGTCTTGATATACAATATCTAGTGGGATATTTTCTGGATTAATATCTGTTGGGATAGGGTCTTCTATACTAACACAAACGTTATCATTAAGTCTTAGCGAATAACCTGCTTTAAGCTGGTTGTCATTAACTAAAACTTGTCCTTTTTGGATTAAGTTTTTTATATAAGACCTAGTTTTGTCTGACAACTTTAAAAGTAAGAAGTTGTCCAGCCTTGAACCAACTTGGTCTTCCTCGACTTTGAAAATTTGTGTTTGCATTATTTTTTAGATTCCTTTTTGTCTTTGTGAATAAAGATAATATAGATAGCAAACAAAACAACACCTATACATAAGAATGAGTCTGCTAAGTTAAATAGTGGAAACTCTGGCCAGAAGTCAAAACAAATAAAATCTCTTACTCCACCGATAAATACTCTATCTATAAGATTACCAATAGCGCCACCTACTACAAAAGAAAAACCAATGTTGTAAACTTTGCTTTCTGGCTTATATTTAAAATCAAACAATATTAAGAACACCAAGAATACTATTGATATTAAAATCAACAACCAAGTGTGCTCTTGCAAAATGCCAAAACTACCACCCTTGTTATAGTCTGGGTAGTTGCTATGTATAGAAATAAAGCCTTTTAAAAAAGGATAGTGTTTGTCAAGAAATACTATTTTAGTAACAATGTCTAATGCTATAACTAATGACATAACACATAGTTTTACTATAATATTTTTTTTCAAGTTATCTCTCCGATTAAAATTTAAGTCACATTTATACCCTAGTATTATACTACAAAAAGGTATGGTTTGACAATAGTCTAATTGATATTAGGCATAAAGGTCTTAACATAATACCTTAATTTTTTGTTTTTGGAAAGTATTTTTTTATTTTTAATTAATAAAACCAAACTTTACACAAATAAAAAAGCAACCAATAAAGGTTGCTTTAAATAAACATTGTTATTGTGGATTAGAAGGGTTTTGGTTAGTTTGAGTCATAATGTTGATACCTTCTGGTGTAAGTAAGAACAAATCGCCTTGAAGTCTTCTTATGCCACCTTTAAGCGCATAAGCTGCACCACTTAAAAAGTCTAAAACTTTTTCAGCCTCTGAGTGTTGAAGGTTGCCAAGGTTTACGATACAAGACTCATGTCTTCTAAGACACTCTACAAGTAGTTGAATATCTTTGTCACTATTTGGAGCATATATAACCATATTTTTACCAGCCATAGCACCGTTAAAGGCAGGTATTTGTGATAAATTAACTGAATTAGAATCTATTGAGGTAGAAGCAAAAGTTTTTGCCATACCATTGTCAAAGTTAGAATACTTTTCGTTAGGGATAATGCTTGTAGCGGCTGCTTTTTTTGATTGCTTTTTTGACTTATTGTTGTCGTTTTCGTCGCCACTAAAACCCATGCCTTTCATAATAAAGTTAAAAATGCCCATATCTTTCTCCTATGTTATAACTATATAATAACAATATAATTTTTATTTTGCAACAAAACTGTCACAAAAACTAAGCTTTTTACCCCTAAATTGTGTCGTTTTTGCCGTGACCTGGATAAAAATGGTAATTTTTGTAAGTTGAAGATAGTTTATTTAAGCTATCTTGCATACTTTGCATACTGCTTGTAGGAAGGTCTACTCTGCCGTGACTTTTATAAAATAAAGTGTCACCTGTAAAGATATTGTTGTCTATTACAAAACACAAACCACAATCTGTATGCCCCGGAGTATGAACAACTTTGATGTCTATATCAATTAAATCAAGATTGTCTCCGTCACTAACAAACACACAATCTTTTTTTTCTATATCACACACAAAGGCATTAAAATATGCTGAGCAATTAAGATAAGGGTCTTTGAGTTTTTGATATGCTGATTTGTGCATATAACACTTTGTTTTAAAAGTCTGGGTCAACTCGTCTATATATGGGATATGGTCAAAGTGCCCGTGTGTCAAAAGTATACCCACAACTTGGTTGTCACCAAGATGCTCTTTAATAAGATTAGAGTTTGCGGCCGCATCTATGATGACTGCTTTGTTGTTGTGAGATACTATATAGACATTGTTGTCAAGTTCGCCTGTTACTATTGTTTTTATTTGCATAATTTTCTCTTAACTAATTTTTTTGATTGCATCTACCGGTTTCATACGGCTGATACGTATTGTTGGTATGATTGTTGCTAAGAACACAACTACTATACAAGCAAGTAATACTGCTCCTAGTGGAACGATACCTGCACTAAGTAGAGTGATTTTTTCTATAACGGTTGATTGTAAGAAACTCTTAAATGAACCAACAAGCAAGCTATTAACTAGGCTTGTACCTATAAATATAAGCGCCCATGAG
>JAZRTN010000001.1:0-5172 GCA_045652045.1 Clostridia bacterium | reverse complement strand
TCATGAAAAGTAAGACAATCAAAAATCTCTTATGGATATTAGCTTTACTTTGTGTTGTGTTTTTAATATTTTATATGACCGACAACAGTAGCTTAGGCAAAGAGATTAGTTTTAAGGGAACAGCCCCAACAAGTTTTGAGTCTTTGTTAAAAGAAGATAACGTTGATGCAATTTGTATTAACGGAACAACTGTTAAGGTAAAACTTAAAGAAGGTTCAAAAGTAACAAACTTCCCTAAGAAAGCTGACTATCATTTTACAATTAGTAGTAATGCTACTTTGGAAGAATTGTTCGAACTTGTTGACACAACAATTGTAAATGGAACAGTAGATGTTAACCCAACAATTAAACAAATAAAAGATCAGCCACAAAGCGAATCTTTCTTTGAAAGCATTATGCCATATCTAAGCATCTTTATTGTTTTGATTATGGGATTCTTCCTAATCAAGAGTATCACTGGTGCTAACGCAAAGAATATGAGCTTTGGTAGAACTCGTGCAAGAATGGCACAAAATATCAAAGTAAGATTTGATGATGTAGCTGGTATTGATGAAGAAAAAGAAGAACTTCAAGAAGTTGTAGAGTTTTTAAAAAATCCACAAAAGTTCACCGAACTTGGTGCAAAAATTCCAAAAGGCGTATTGCTAGTTGGTGCACCTGGTACAGGTAAGACTTTACTTGCAAAAGCTATTGCAGGTGAAAGTAATGTTCCGTTCTTTTCAATAAGTGGTAGTGACTTTGTAGAGATGTTTGTAGGTGTTGGTGCTAGCCGTGTTAGAGACTTATTTGATCAAGCAAAAAAACATTCTCCATGTATCGTGTTTATTGATGAGATAGACGCAGTTGGTAGACAACGTGGTACAGGTCTTGGTGGTGGTAATGACGAAAGGGAACAAACTCTTAACCAATTGCTTGTACAAATGGACGGTTTTGAACCAAACGAAAGTATTATCGTAATCGCTGCTACAAACCGTAGTGATGTATTGGATCCAGCGCTACTAAGACCAGGTAGATTTGATAGACAAATATTTGTTCATACACCTGATGTCAAAGGTAGAGAAATGATATTAAAAGTTCATGCAAGAAACAAACCAATCGACAAGAGCGTTGATTTTAAAAATCTTGCAAGACTAACAAGTGGTTTTACTGGTGCAGACCTAGAAAACTTACTTAACGAAGCCGCAATACTAGCTGCTAAAAATGACCGTAAAAAAATTACTATGAACGATGTCACAGAAGGTATCAACAAAGTACTTATGGGACCTCAAAAACGTAGTAGAATTATTACAGAAAATGACAAACGTATAACAGCTTATCACGAAGCCGGTCACGCAATTATCGGTAAAATTTGTGAAAACTGTGATGAAGTTCAAGAAGTATCTATCATACCACGTGGTATGGCAGCAGGTTATACTCTAAGTCGTCCAGACGAAGACGAAACTCATATGAGTTATAACAAACTTACTGATATGTTAACTATGATGCTTGGTGGTAGAGTTGCTGAGCAACTTGTTATAAAAGATATTACAACAGGTGCTCAAAACGATATCCAAAGAGCAACACAAATTGCAAGAAAAATGGTAACCGAATGGGGTATGAGCGAACTAGGAACTGTAAACTACGGTTCATCTAGCGAAGTATTCTTAGGAAGAGATTATCAAAGTCAAGTATCATATAGTGAAAAGACAGCTTCTCAAATTGACGAGCAAGTAAGAAAAATCATTGATGCTTGTTACGCAAAAGCAACAAAAATACTTAAAGAAAAAATGTCAATACTACACACAATGGCAGAAGTATTGATAGAAAAAGAAACAATCTACCATGACGAAGTTGATTTGCTTGTTCAAGGTAAATCTAAACAAGAAGTTATCAAAGTTATGGAAGAAAACGACCGTAAAAATAAAGAGCGTTTAGAATTTGAAAAAGCAGAATCTGACCTTGAAAAAATCAAGAGTGAGCAAGCTATAAGAATCAAAACAGCCCAAGCTTTGAAGAATGCAGATGCATTTACACAAGAAGAGTTAGACAAAATTAAACAAGACGCAGAAAAATTAATTAAAGAAGCGCAAGAAAAATATGACTCTCTAAAAGCAAAAGCAGAAGCTCAGCAAACTACATCAGAGCAAGAACAATCTGTTGAAAAGGCCGAAGAATCTACCCAAGAAGAACCAAAGCCAAAACCAAGAAAAACAACAAAAAAACCAACAGAAACAGACTCTGACAAAAAATAATAAAAAACAGGTTGACAATTATCTATAATCAAATATAATTATTGTAGTTAATTAAACACAAATTGAGGTAAATATGAAAAAGGTTATAACAATTGTATCATTAAGCTTAATAGGTCTTTTGATACTTGCAACAGTAATTATGGCATGCATTCCAGTAGGTGTTAACCCAGAGTTTGGCAAACCTGACTATATTACTGTATATAGTTCAAAATATGAAAGTGGCATTGGTTATAAAGATTACGAAAGAGAAGGCACTTATTCAAAACAATTCAAGAAAATAATTGAAGAACTTGAAAAAGCACCAGAACAAAAAGCCCTTGTTGCACTATTTAACGGAACAATCTCACAAGATTTGAAAGTTACAAAATTAGAGTATACTCAATCTATTAGCACAACTAATACAGAAACAAACGTTGCTAAATTCAAAATCACTTATGGTGAAGAAAGAAAAGTAAACTACCAAGACGAAAAAGTAAAATTTGTTGCAATGTTCTTTGAATTAAAAGCAGACCAAGGTAGAACAAAAGCTACTGTTAAACTACTTAATTCAGAAAACAAAGCTTCATACGCTATCGAATACTATGGAGATTTTGATGCAGTAGTTGATTATATCAACACTCTAATCGCAGCTTAATAAAAAAATAAAGAGTAGGAAAAAATCCTACTCTTTTTTGTTGCAAAGAGTTGTTATAATTTGTCACGACTATAAAATATATGATATAATAAAAATATTAGGAAGGTTTATTATGAACAAACAAATATTAGATAATTTAGAACAACAAATAATCGATATACTTCAAGGCGAAATTAAAGATATCATACAACAAACAAGAAAAAATATGGTTGTTGTAGAAGAAAAAGCAGACGGAGATTCTGCAACTATTGCTGATATAAAAATAGGTAACATTTGTGATGAAAAACTTCCACAATTATTGCCTTGTTCTATTGTTATACAAGAAGAAAGTTTTAATGAACAAACTTATAATCTTGCTAAAAGCACTAAATATATTTGGGTAGTTGACCCAATAGATGGAACAAAAGCTTTTAGAGATACAACTAATAGTGAGTGGTGTGTTGGTATATGCTTACTTGAAGATTTAAACCCTATATTATCACTCGTATATATTCCAGAACAATGGTTAAAACAACCTTGTTTAGTTTCTGCTCACAAGTTTAGAGAAGGTCTTTATAACTTTGGCAAACCATTAGATGGGTTGGATAGTTTGGTGGATTATAAATATGTAAGCCACATACATAGAGACACTCAAAGAAATGACACAGAAAGTAAAATTGCAAGTTTGTTTAGTGCTAACGAAACAATAAGAGCATACGCAGGGCATTCAACACTTGCACAATTTACAGAAGTCTCTGTCGACACTAAAAAAGTCTTTACTCGAAGAGGTGCCAACATTTGGGACATTATACAAGGTGCTTATCTAATTCAAAAAAATGGTGGCGAAGTTTTTTATGAAGATGGCCAAAACATATTTCCTTTAAATATGGACATTTTAGAGTTTAAAGACAATCACTTGTTGATGCCGTTCACTATTGCCTGTGATATAAAAATAAAAGATAAAATATTAAAGGTTATAAAGTAATAATAAAAAAAGACAATCAATCAGGATTGTCTTTTTTTGTTGTTATACATTAAATTTAAATAAAACAACGTCGCCGTCTTGCATTACATATTCTTTGCCGACACTTGCCACTTTGCCTTTTTCTTTTGCTTGGTTGAAACCACCAAGACTAACCATATCATCATACTTAACAATTTCTGCTCTGATAAAACCTTTTTCAAAATCGCTATGTATTTTACCAGCTGCTTGTGGAGCTTTTGTTCCAATTTTGATTGTCCAAGCTCTTACTTCTTTTTCGCCAGCTGTTAGGTAACTCATTAATCCTAGTAGTTTATAACTTGCAACGATAAGTCTTTCTAGACCACTTGTAGACAGACCAAGTTCTTCTTTGAACATTTCTCTTTCATCATCTTCAAGCATAATAAGTTCTTCTTCGATTTTGCAACTAAGTGCTAGTGCGCCTGCATTTTCTTGTTTTGCATAATCAAATACTTGTTTTGTATAAGGCAAGCTTTCTGGGTCGTTTGCAATATCGCTTTCTGCAATGTTTGATACATATATTATAGGTTTGTCTGTAAGTAAGAAGAAACTGTCTACAACTGCTTTTTCATCTTCGTTAAAAGTTAGGCTTCTTACTGGTTTTTCGTTTTCAAGAGTAGTTTTGATTTTGTTTAACAACTCAACTTCTACTTTTGCTACCTTGTCACCTATTTTTGCAAGTTTTACGCTTTTTTCTAATTTTTTAGTTACGCTTTCTAAGTCGGCAAGTATAAGTTCTAAGTTGATGATTTCGATATCTCTTGTTGGGTTAACAGAACCTTCTACGTGAGTGATATTTGAGTTTTCAAAACATCTTACCACATGTATTAGTGCGTCAACTTCTCTTATGTGGCTTAAAAATTTATTGCCTAGTCCTTCGCCTTGACTAGCGCCTTTAACAAGGCCTGCTATATCAACAAATTCGATTTGGGCTGGGGTTACTTTTTTTGTATTGTACATTTTTGCTAAAACATCAAGTCTTGCGTCTGGTACATCTACTATGCCAACGTTTGGTTCGATTGTGCAGAACGGATAGTTTGCACTTTCTGCTCCGGCTTTTGTTATTGCGTTAAATAATGTGCTTTTGCCTACGTTTGGCAAACCAATTACACCAAGTTTCATATATTTTTCCTTTTAAGTTAATAATATTTTGAGCATTATTATATATGATATATATAGCTTTTGCATATATTAAAGCCATAATTAATATCAATAGTATTGTATATCATAAACAGTTTGTTTGCAAATGTTTATTTGTTTTTTGTTGATTTTGATTTTAAAAAAGAGGTTGTTGTGTCAATTTTTGTTGCAATTTTGTTAGGAAC